>JANODG010000082.1:0-14502 GCA_031412575.1 Bdellovibrionales bacterium | reverse complement strand
CCTTAAAAACGGTGACAGTGTCTGCGTTAATGGTGTTTGTTTAACCGTTGTGAACTTCACAAAAAACGATTCGAATAACCAAATTGATACTGACAAAAACAGACTCATACACTTCGATCTTGGCCCTGAAACCCTACTTGTGACGGGCTGGACAATGGATAACTTAAAAGGCACTGAAGTTAACCTCGAGCGTTCGATGAAATACGGTGACCGTATCCACGGTCACTTCATAAGCGGTCATGTAGATGAAGTCGGCGAAGTTGTATCCACTTACGCGGAAGGCACAGCCTGGTTCATAAATGTCGCACTCACAGAAAAATCCAAAAATTTCGTTTGGAACAAAGGTAGCATTGGACTTTCTGGGGTGAGCTTAACAGTGAACACCTATGAAAATAATACTGTTTCTGTTTGTCTTATTCCTGAAACAATTAAACTTACGAATCTTTCACAATTTAAAGTCGGGGACAAAATAAATATCGAATACGATTGGATGGCTAAAGCCTTTTACAACCAATATAAAAACTGGAATTTAAATTTAAAGGAAAAAAATGAATCACCCACATGAACTCATTGAAGATATTAGAAATGGTAAAATGGTTATCCTTATTGACGATGAAGATCGCGAAAACGAAGGCGATATTATTTTAGCAGCTGATTTTGTCACACCCGAGAAAATAAACTTCATGATCGCTGAAGCTCGAGGTTTAGTTTGTTTAGCTTTAACCGAAAAACAAGTGAACCAATTAGAGCTTAGCCAAATGGTTCCGATTCATAAAAATAACTCTTCAAATCAGACGGCCTTCACCGTCAGCATCGAAGCGACAGATGGAGTATCCACTGGAATTTCAGCTGCAGACCGCGCGCACACCATTAGAGTTGCGGCCCACCCGAATGCTAAAGCTTCGGAAGTTTCTACACCTGGACATATCTTTCCCATCATGGCCAGGGAAGGTGGAGTGTTAAAGCGTGCAGGGCATACCGAAGGCAGTGTGGATTTAGCACGACTTGCAGGTCTAAACCCCGCAGCTGTTATTTGTGAAATTATGAATCCCGATGGAACAATGGCACGTGTCGGTGATTTAAAAGCATTCGCCTTAAAACATGATCTAAAAATTGGAACTATTGTTGATTTAATTAAGTACAGGTTAAAAACCGAAAGCTTAGTAGAGCTTGTTGCCGAAAGCGAAGTTGAAAATAATTTTGGAACTCACATTAAAGTTTCGGTTTATAGAGACACTTTGACTGGGGACGAGCACGTTGCTTTCGTTAAGGGATTTATTGACGTTTCACAACCTGTAACCGTTAGAATGCAGTCCCAAGATATGGTGGATGATCTGATCGGTGGATCTTCAAAGTCTCATTTAAAAATTAACAACTGCTTAAAGTATTTTGAATATAAAAATTCGGGCGTGCTAATTTATTTACAAAAAAAGCAAAGCTTAGAAAAAAAATTAAATTATTCGGAATTTGATTCCAGCATGGACGAAAAAAACTTTGGTGTCGGGGCACAGATTTTAAAAAAGATGGGCCTTAATCAGATTAATTTGATCACAGACACACCAAAAAATTTGAACACTTTAAAAGCTTTCGGTGTCGAGATCGTCTCAAATATTTCTTTTTCTGAGATCGAAAAAGAGACGGGTTCGTTAGATCTTTCTAAATTTTCAATTTTAGGAATTAATAAGTAATGAAAGCTGGAATAGTTTGGGCTCAGTTCAACCATAAATACACTTCAGCTATGCGAACCGCAGCCTTAAACTTTCTAGAAACTAAGGGTGTAAATCAAATTTCGGATTTTAAAGTTCCTGGCGCCTTCGAACTTGGATTAGGGGCGCAGCATTTAATTCAACACGAAAATTGTGACTTCGTGATCTGTTTAGGTGTTGTCATTCGTGGTGATACAACTCACTATGATTATGTGTGTAAAGCGGCACAAGAAGGATGCTTAAATGTGTCTTTAAAAACTTCAAAACCTGTGGGTTTTGGTGTCTTGACCGTTGAAAATTTCCAGCAGCTTTATGACCGCATTTGGGGTGAAAAAGGCAACGCTGGTGAGCATGCTGCGAAGGCCGCCTTCGAAATGGCAGTGAGGATGAAAAATTAATATATGTCTGAAGACAAAAGAAGACGGCGAGAAATCTTAAGTTTAGTACCCGTACTTTTTTTATTCATAATACTGACTTGGTTTCAATTTCGGCTTTTTGCAATCAGTGACACTCTTCCTTTTTACTACGCGATTTTTTTCTTTGGTTTAGTTAACGTAAACCTAATCATCTTTTTAGTTTTATTGTTTTTGATTTTTCGAAATCTAGTCAAAGTTTATTCAGAGACTAAAATTCCCATCTTTGGACGGACGCTAAAAGCCAAATTGATCATTGCTTTTTTTACTTTTGCATTTGTGCCTACATTTTTAATGTTTTTGGTTTCCATTTTTTACATCAATAGTAGCTTCGATCGTTGGTTTGCACTTAAAGGCATGGGCATCCTTGATGATTCCATTCAGATTTCAGAGCTTTATTATAAAAACGTAAAACGTGAAGGCTATTTTTTCTCCAATCTTGTTTTTGAAAAGATTGGAAACCAAAAAATAAGTACAGGCGTTAAAAATGAAATTAAGAATTTGTTAATTGATACACCGGTCGATGCCGTAGAGATCTACGACTTAACCAAAGCGCCAAAACTAATAAAAAAAGAAATTAATTCTAATGAGCAAACAAAAGTAAATTACGAACGATGGTTAGACTATACCGCAGATAATTCTAAAATGAACATTCCCGAAGTTTCAATTTTAGAAATCGAAAAAATTAAAAAAAGTGGTTTAGATTTAAGTTTAAGCCAAGATATAATTGAAGGGCGGTTACTTCGAACCTTAAAAATTTCCAGTGACCAAAAAATACTGATCGTCATCAATCGATTAATTCCTGCCTTCTTAGTGGATCAAATCAACAATATCATCGAATCCCGCGATGATTACCGAAGCTCTACTCCTTTTGAATTTCCACTAAAAACCATCTACATTATTACTTTAGTTTTAATGACCTTAGTGATCTTACTGGGCGGAACTTGGTTTGGACTTTATCTTGCGGGTCAGCTGTCGGCGTCACTTGAGCTTCTAGGACAAGCCACTCGCGAAATCGCAAGGGGAAAATATTTACCTATCGAAATCAGCACTGGAAGCTACGAAGTTGAACGATTGGTTAAAAATTTTAATCTGATGTCTAGAAAGCTTCAGCAAAGCACAGACGATGCTGCTTCTGCAAATGAATCCTTAAAGTCTACCTTGATCAAACTTGAAGAGTCTAAAAGTTACATTGAAACAGTCGTCGAAAATGTATCAACATGTATTGTGACTATCGATTTACAAGATCATGTGACTTTTTTAAATCGGGCGGCTAAACAATTTTTTAAAGTACGTGATTTAAAATACACTGTCTCAGAGACAGAAATTTTACTTCCTAACAGCATTGTCGATATTTTTAAGGAACTTAAAATTTCATCGGCGGCTTCAGCTGGTCCACGAACACAAGAAAAGCGCCTACTCCTGAATGACAAATTTATTAATTTGAACTGTGCTTTATCGATTCTTCATGATGATAAAAATGAAGTCACGGGTTACATCTTTGGCTTCGAGGATGTTACGGTGCTTGCTAACGCTCAAAGGGCAGAAGCATGGGCCGAAGTAGCGACGAGAGTGGCTCATGAAATTAAAAATCCATTAACCCCGATTAAATTATCCGCAGAGCGCTTACAGAAAAAGTACCCAAATATTGACCCACAAACATTTGAACAGTGCACCCAAATGATCATTCAGCAGGTGGACTTAGTTAAAAATCTTGTTAATGAATTTAGTTACCACGCCAGACTGCCAAGGCTTAATTTAATGAAGGGATCTTTAAATAAATTAATTAAAGATAACATTTGGATTTACCAGCAGAAACTTAAAACTCTTGAAATTAGTTTTTCTCCTGACGACTCACTACCAGATTTCTTTTTTGACTCTGATCAATTGAAAAGAATTATTATAAATCTGCTCGATAATGCAGTGGATGCTTGTAAAAACGAAGCAGTGCCTAAAATTTGGGTGAAAACCAAAGTTCAATTGGATCATAATCAAGTGGATGTTGAAATTACTGACAACGGTCCAGGTATCGATCAAGACAACGAATCTAAGATTTTTCAACCCAATTACACCACTAAAAGTAGTGGCACTGGCCTTGGACTTTCAATTGTGAAAAAAATGATCGAAGAGCATGGTGGAAGCATCGATTTAAAGCAAAAAGAAGGCTTAACCAGCTTTAACTTTGCACTTCCACTAAAGCCACAGGGTTAATGCAAGTTAATGAATTCGTTTGAAAACCAAGACCGGGTGGAATTCCCTGTCCAGCTGAATGTTTCTTAGAAACAAAGAGCGTGTTTATTTAAATTTTTTTTAGTATAACATTGGGTGTATTGAATTGAGGTTAAACTCAGGTTCCAGCTCAAATTCAATAAGCCAAGTGTCAGGTTAGGCACTCAATAAGATTTAGGTAGTGAAAATGAAGAATTCCGATGTGAAGATATTAGTTGTTGATGATGAACCTGCAATCCTAGAAGTGCTTTCAGCGTCCTTACGTGATGATGAATTTGAAGTGCAAGTGGCCTCAAACGGTCAAGAGGCTTTAAAACTTTACGCCCAGTTTCAACCTCAAATAGTACTTTTAGACGTCTGGATGCCGGGTGACCTCGACGGAGTAGACGTTTTAAAGGATATTAAATCCAGAACAAGATCCGCTCATGTGATCATGATGTCAGGGCATGGCACTATTGAGACTGCAGTGTCGGCTGTAAAAAATGGGGCTTATGATTTTGTTGAAAAACCAATTTCATTCGACCGTATTTCTATTTTAATAAAAAATATTTTGGCATTTGAAAGCGAGCGCCAAGGCAAAGAAAATTTACTTTCACATATCCAAGCAAGCTTAAGATTAATTGGCGTGAGCGAAGAAAGTCGTAGGATCAAACAATTGGCGACAAAAATTGCGTCTTCAGAAAATTGGAATTTAATTTTTGGTGAGCGTGGAACCGGTAAGCGCACCATCGCTAAAAATATTCATTTTTTAAGTCATCGTGGGGCCAATAATTTTGTAGAAGTTAAATGTGCAGGGATTCCAAAAAATTTACTTTACGGTGAAATTTTCGGGTATGCCAAGGACTCTCAGGCGGGAGTAACACAAGACAAATCAGGATTAGTAGAATTGGCACACAAAGGGACTTTATACCTTCATGGATTAGAGCACCTGACAGATGAAGTTCAGCAGACTTTAATTGAAATTTCAAAAACTGGTAAAGCCAAAAGATTCGGTGGAACTGAGGCTTATTCAGTCGATGTGAAAATCCTTTTTGGAACAGATAAAAATATTAAAGAATTAGTGAAGGCAGGCTCATTCCGTGAAGATCTTTTTTTAAGAATCAATTCACAGCCCTTAGAAATTAAATCCCTTAAAGATAGATTCGAAGATGTCCCTGTTTTGTTCGATCATTTTGTCGATGAATTTTGTCGTAAAACTGGGGTCGCTAAAAAAACTATTCGACCAGAAGCTTTAGAAGTTCTTAAAGGTTACAAGTGGCCCGGTAACGTGGCCGAGCTTCATAACTTAGTAGAGCGTCTTTACATCCTTGCAGATCAAGTCACTGAAATTGGCGTGGAAGACTTAAGCTACGCGGGAATGACTTTATCTGGAAAAGCTGGAGCTGTTTTCAATAGTTTCGGAAACTTCAGAGAAGCCCGTGCCCAATTTGAAAAAGAATTTCTACTTGCAAAAATCGAAGAGAATAACGGCAATATAAGTAAGACTTCGGAAGCGATTGGCTTAGAGCGAAGCTATCTTCATCGTAAAATTAAATCTTTCGGCATAGAAGTAAATTAGACAAGTTAGGTGATAGGGGTGGCTTGGTGAAAAATTATTTTCCATTGGTCGCCGGATAACTTCCAAAGAGAGCTTCTTAAAATAATTTTACTTTCTGTATCGGAAATTTTCTTTGTGGTTCTAAATTTAATTTGTTGAATTGTTGGGCTCAGTTGTGTGCTGACGAAATCGAAGGCTTCGATGACTTGTGGAGATTCAACCGGTAGTCGTTCAAGAATGTCGGATTTTTTATAGGTTTTGCCTGAAGCTCCGTACTCTTGAAAATCTTCGTCTACAAGTTCGTTGAGTAATACTTTGTTTTTACGCGTTTGCGGATCTAATAGTTTTTTTTCGAGATCAATAAGGCTTAGGTTTTTCATTTTTTAAATCCCAGAGGTTATTTTTTTTAATTTTGTTAAAATAATCCAACCCATTTCAATGTTTTTTGTGCCATTCCAATAACGCTTTTTCTCTTGTTAAACCCTTATCTACCTGCGATGCGATGAAGTAACGGTAATGGAACAGTCCCGATAAAAGATACAGCAGTAGGCTTGAAATTCCAGTCATAAAAAAGAAATACATTATGAAAAGGGATTTAAGAAGGAATTTAGAAAGTAGGGCTAAACCTAAACAAAGGATAAACATCCAAAGCCAACCTTTTGTTATTTTATCCCAGTATTTTTCCTTATCCGAATTAGTTCGTCTCATCACATTCTTTCCTTTCGATAAAGTCACTCAGATTAAGTGTATGACTTGTTAGGATTTAAATAAACCTGAATTAAGTTTAAAAATGAAACCAAAGAAAATTCAGCGAAATATAAGTTTTAAATCTAAATTAAAACAAAACTCAGCAAAATATATGATTTAAAAACCGAACTTGAAAAATCAGACTTGCTTTGAATTCCCTGTGCTGGCAATTTAAGGGTTATGAAAAAATTATTTTGGTCTCAAGGTTTCCATAAAACCTTCAAAGATGATCCTGCGGATGCAGAAATTCCAAGTCATAAACTTCTTGTAAGAGCTGGGTTAATTAAAAAAGTAGCCCCGGGGATATTCACTTATGGACCTTTAGCTCTAAGATCGATACGTAAAATTGAAAATATCATCCGCGAAGAGTTAGATGCTGTGGGCTGCCAAGAGCTTTTAATGCCAATGGTTCAGCCTCGAAGTCTTTGGGACGAAACCGATCGTTATGGCATTCCTGAACTTTTGAAATTTAAAAATAGAAACGACCAAGATTTTTGTTTAGGTGCTACTCACGAAGAAGTGATTACGGACTTCGTAAGAAATGATTTAACTTCTTACAAGGATTTGCCAGTTTCTTTATACCAAATTCAAACAAAATACCGTGATGAAATTCGCCCCCGCTTTGGACTCATGCGCGGCCGTGAATTTATCATGAAAGACGCTTATAGCTTCGATGAATCCGAAGAGTTGGCTAAAGCCAGTTACCAAAGATTTAGAAAAGCCTATATTCAAATCTTTAATAGACTTGGTTTAGAGTACCGAGTGGTTCAAGCCGACTCCGGTGCTATTGGTGGAAATCTCTCTGAAGAGTTTCAAGTACTAGCACAAATCGGAGAAGATTTACTTTTAGTTTCTGATAAATCTGATTTTGCGGCCAATAAAGAAATTTGCGCCCGTCCTTATTTACCTACTGATTTTACTTCGATTAAAAATTCAAAACTTAAAAGTATTTCAGAAAAAAAATCTTTCGAAACTCCAGGACTTGCCACCATCCAAGATTTGGCGAACTTCACCGGCATTGATTCGAAGTGCTTGGTAAAATCTTTGTTCTTAAAAGATGACAAAGGCAAACCCTTCACAGTTTTACTTCGTGGGTGTGATGAGCTAAATCCGATAAAACTTAAAAAAGTTTTAGATCTAAAAAATGAAGCCCAAATGCTAAATGACCAAGAGGTCTTAGCCTTAACTGGGGCCACTTCAGGAAGTTGTGGTCCACAAGGATTAAATGCACCCGTGTATGCAGATCACTATCTTAAAGATTTTGAATTCTATTTGGTGGGCGCGAATAAAACCGGGTACCACACTCAAGGTTTAAAAGCGGGCGTTGATTTTAAAGTGGCATCTTACTCTGATATCGCATTTGCTCAAGGTGGCGATCCAAGCCCTGACGGTCATGGTTTACTTAAAGAAGTCCGCGGTATTGAAGTGGGTCATATTTTTTATTTAGGGACTAAATACAGCAAAAGCATGAAAGCCATCTTCCAAGATAAGAACGGAAAAACTCAACCTTTTGAAATGGGTTGTTACGGAATCGGTGTAGGCCGAACTATGCAGTCGGCGGTCGAACAGTCCCACGATGACAACGGAATCATTTGGCCAAAATCAATTGCGCCTTTTGATGTTCATCTTGCTGTCTTGGATCCAAAAAGTGAAGACCTTATGGCTTATGCTCATAAACTTGTTGATGGTTTAAATGAAAAGGGTTTAACAGTTTTTGTGGACGATAGAAACGAAAGACCTGGTGTGAAATTTAAAGACTCAGATTTAATCGGGCTTCCGTTACGTTTAACATTAGGACAAAAAAGTTTTGAACAAGGACAACTTGAGATTTTAACACGATTTGATAATCAAAAATCTTCCTGTGATTTAGATTCTGCCGTAGGTTTTTGCCTCGAGAAATACAAGCAATGTCGATAATGAAAAATCCAATTTTTTTAAGCCTAGATTTAAGTTCGTGGGATGAAGCCCATGAACTTGCAGGACATTTAAAATCTGAAGTGGGCGGATTTAAAGTGGGTCCAAGACTTGGTATCAAAGCGACAGCTAGCGACTGGCAAAAGCTTTCCGATTGCGGACCTATCTTTTATGATCCAAAGTATTACGACATTCCAAACACCATGGTCGAAAGCATAAAAGCCTGTGCTGATCTTGGAATTAGCTACCTCACCATTCATGCCTCATCAGGCCTAAAAGCCATGACTCAGTTAAAAACTTTAGAAGATCAAATCAATAAATCTCATTTCTTTAAGATTTTAGCAGTGACTGCCTTAACCAGTTTTGGCGACGACAATCCATTGCCTGGCTACAAGGGCGTTCCTTTAAATTCAGTAGTTTCAGAATTGGCAGAGTTTACAGTCAAAGCGGGCTTATCAGGGATTGTCTGTTCCGGTGAAGAAGTCGAACACATTTCTAAAAACCATAAAAATCTTTTTACTGTGGTTCCGGGTATCCGCCTTATTGACGGTGAAAAAGATGACCAAAAGAGAATTATCACACCAGATTTAGCAATGTCATTAGGGGCTAAGGCCTTAGTCGTAGGGCGACCAATTATTAATGCTCAAGACCCATTAAAGGCGGCAAAGAAATTCCGCAGTCTATGCATTAGACCATTGCTATAAATAATCGAAATAAGAACTTTAAATCTATATTAAATAAATTCAGTTTAAAATGTAATATTTAAGCTTCAGCACTTTCTTTATAGAAGAAAACGTGAATGATTCTGACGGCAAGTTCCATTAAAATTGGACCTAACAGCAAGCCAGGAATTCCGTAAACAATCACTGCACCTACAATCGCAAGTAAAGAAACTACAGGATGAATGGTGGATTCGTTGGATGCTGACACTAAGTAAGGCTTAACAAGGTTATCTACACTTCCTGCAACGACCGCAACGATAATAAGTCCAATAGCCGATCCAATTGAACCGTTTATCAAACTTATTAAAGCCAAAACGAAAGCCACTGGAGCAGCTCCAATAACAGGAATAAACGAAACAAAAAAAGTGATGATGAACACTAAAATAAATTCGTCATAGCCAAATCCCAAAGCACCAAACGCTACAATCGCACCTTGAAGAGTTCCTATAACGGCTGAAACAATCAGTGTTCTGTAACTTGATTTTTTTATGATCGTGATAATTTCATCTAGCTCTTCGCGCTCTAATATTTGCATTCTCATAAAAGATAATCGGATTGATCGGGCTTCAGTTAAAAAGTAATACAATGCAATCGAAAACACAAAAAGCGAAAGTATTAGTTCTGGAACGTTTCCAGCGATCGTCGTCGTCTGAGCCATCAGCCAATTTAGCGCTGAACTTAATAAAGCTAATGGCTTTGGAGTTTCACTGGGCGAAATATCCAAGCTTTTGAAAACAACATCAAGTTGGTGTTGAAGTTTATAAGTTAAGGATTCAACAGATCTATAAATTGAAGTTTGGGTGAAGGTATCTTTATCGAAACTTGAAATCGATCTAGTGATTTTTAAAATGATGAATAAGAGTGGTAATATTAAGGCCAAACAGAAGCCAACCAGAATGATAATCGTTGGTATTTCACGATTCTTTTTACTACTATATCTATTCACCACATCAACTAAAGCAAATCCGAATAAGGCGGCCATTAAGATAGGTTTCCAAAAAGGAAAAAACATAAAACCAAAACAAATAAAAACAATGACTGTGATTCCAAACCTTACGACGGTTTTTAAATCAAAGAGGTCTTTCATTCCTCGACCTTTTGCTTATTATGATTATCTTTGAATTCACGTAAAAACATCAGTGCAATATTGTAAGCTTCTCTTTTAAGCTCATCAGCCGGCTGATCTTGGTGTTTTGATTCTGGTTTTGATTTTGGTTCTTTGGCCACAATTAAACTTACTAAAACGCAAAAAACTGAAATACATATCAAAATGCAACTCGAAATGATTAACCCCGAAAATGAAAAGAACATCCCTTTTTCTACCTGTAGACCCATTTCAACAATGAATAAGACGAATCCTGCAAAAATAAAAAGAGCAGCTAAAAAAAGCATCATAAATGCTAGAGCATAATCTTTTCCACGATCTTTAAATTGAGATAAAAAGTCTTTAGAGGAATCAGATGCAGATTTCGAATTGCTCTCTAAATACATTTGAACCAGTGACAGAAATAAATTTATCATATCTTCCCGCTATCTGTGTTTATTTTTTGATGATCCTAAAACATAGCCGATCACTAAAGCTCCAGCCACGGCTGCCCATGGATTTTTTTGTACAAAATCATTGGCTTCTTTGGCCCAAATTTTCAATTGTTCAGTCGTTTTCGATTCTTCTAAAATCTCACCAACATTTTTAAATGTCTCTTTTGCGCTGTCACTTAAAAAATCTTCTGCTTTATTTATATATTCACCTGTTTTAGACATGTGAATGTTTTACTTAGAAGCCTAGGCTAAGTCAATTTGCATTGAGTATGTCTAGATATCTACAATATTTCAGTACAACTTTGACACATCATTTTAGGGAAGTGAGATATACTTAAGATTGAAGCTTCTAATTTTACGGTTGTTTTACAAACCTATTCTATTAGTCTATTAATCAATCTCTATGATACTCAATATGACCATTTATTTTTTTAAAATTCTTAAAAATACGTTCCGAGCAATTATAAATAAAATTCAAGACGTGCGGATGGCAGAAAGCGCTGCAGCACTAGCTTACTATTTAACTTTAGCAACTTTTCCAGCTCTCATATCACTTGTTGCCATCCTGGCTTACTTGCCCATTCCTGGTCTTGAAAATAACATTGTGAATACAATATCAAGCACTGTCCCCGGAAATAGTGGCGAGGTTTTAATTAATATTTTAAAAGAAGTGATTTCTGAAAAGAAGCCAAGCATCTTATCTTTTGGTTTTTTAGCGGCACTCTGGTTTTCGTCCAGTGGAATGGAAGCCTTGATCAATCAGCTTAATCATTCTTTTAAAGTCAAAGAAGTGCGAAGTTTCGCTCGTCGAAGGTTAGTTGCTATTGGGTTAACATTAATCTATGTTTTTGCTTTAATCCTAGTTACTGTTGTGACTGTTTTAGGGAAAAAATTAAATTTTTTTGTACATGACCTATTTGGCTTTTCGTACATGGCTAAAACAACTTTCTTTTTAATTAAATATGTCATTGGGTTTAGTTTCTTACTCTTACTGTTCAGTTCAGTATACTATTTGGCACCAAGCCAAAAGCAGGAATTTAAGTTTATTTCGATTGGAAGCTGCTTTAGTTCGATTGCATTAGTTTTGGCAGCTATAGGGTTTAATTTTTATATTTCGAATCTTGCCAGTTATAATCAGATTTATGGCAGCATTGGTGGCGTGATTATATATATGCTTTGGCTCTACATCACTGGCTTTATTTTACTTTTCGGCGCCGAAATAAACGCCTTTCTTAACCCTTGCCCTGATTAAAAAATATGATAGTTTACAAAGCTGATTGCTTTCTGTGATTACCTTCCAAGCGGTTTCGCGTTGAAAGGCTAAAAGACAAAAGCTTTGGGAGAGTCATGATTATCGAGACAAAATTAAATAAAAATGAAGGTAAAATTAAGAAATATACAAAAGTTCCCGAGCTCAGTTTCAACACTTACACCGAAGGCTCGACCTTAGAAAAAACAAAGTTTATCAAGGATCTTTTTGAGGGTTTAAAACATTATGGTTTTATTATCTTAAAAGATCATCCCATTTCCACTGAAGCATTAAATCTTGCTTATAAAAAAAGTGAAGAGCTTTTTAAACTACCTATTGAAAATAAACAAAAATATAATGTTGGGGAAAATCGTGGATACACACCTTTTGGTGTTGAACACGCAAAAGATTCTAAAGCCCCTGACTTAAAAGAATTCTGGCACGTAGGCAGAGAACTCGATTTGCAAAGTTCACTCATAGACAGTTACCCTAAAAATGTTTGGCCTAAAGAAGTTGAAGGTTTTAAAAGTACGTTTTTAGACCTGTTTCAAAAATTAGATCAGGTTGGCGAAACTTTGCTTGAGGCTTTAACTTTTTCTTTAGATATTCCTCAAGATTATTTTAAGAACCTAGATCATGAGGGTAGCTCTATTCTAAGGCTTTTACACTATCCACCTGTTTCCAAGGATATGGATCCTAATTGTGTGCGTGCAGCCGCCCATGAAGATATCAATTTGATTACAATTCTTGTGGCTGCATCTACCTCCGGTCTTGAATTGTTGGACAGGGATGGTACATGGTTGCCTGTTGAAACTGATAAAAATAATTTGATTGTTGACGCCGGAGACATGCTTGCCCGGATAACTAACGATAAAATTCCCTCAACCACGCATAGAGTAGTTAATCCCAAAGACGGACAAAATGTGAGCCGATATTCGATGCCTTATTTCATCCACCCAAATCCGGATTCAATGCTTGAATGCATTTCAAGCTGTGTTGGCGATGGCGAAAAATATGCGCCAATAAAATCCCACGATTTTTTAATGCAAAGATTGATGGAAATTGGCTTGGTTAAAAAGTCGGTCGAACAGTTGGTCGAAAAGTCGGTCGAAAAATTGGATGACAAGTGAGCCAAAGACCGTCCAAAAACACTGAAATTCGTGTGGTTGTAGGTTGGCATTCGTGTGTTGAAGCTATTAAAGTGCGTCCTCATAAAGTCACTAAAATCTATTTAGAAGATAGTAAAGTTTCAACTGGCAAACAAAATGTCGAATTTAAAGATAAAGAAAAATTTGAATTCTTAAACAAAGGCTCTTTGAAATCAAAAGTGACTTTCAAGCCAAAATCTTTTTTTGAAAAGTGGGGCACAGGTCATCAGGGCATCGCCGTTGAAGTGGACTCTGACGAGCCTTATCTAGATTACGAATCTTTCGAAAATAAAAAGTCAGTCTTAGTGGCTTTAGATGAAGTGGAAGATCCAACCAATCTTGGAAATTTACTACGTACATGTTGGTTGATGGGTGTTGATGGTTTGTTGATTACCCAAGACCGAAGTGTGAAATTAACTCCTCAAGTTTGTAAAATTGCATCCGGTGGGGCAGAGCATGTTCCTCTGGAAGTTGTTCATCCACTTTCAAACACCTTGGAAGATTTCAAAAAACAAGGTTTTTGGGTTTATGGCTTGGATGCAAATGCCAAACACACTGTTTATGATGTTGAATTTCCAGACAAAGTCATTCTTGTTGCTGGAAACGAAGGCAAAGGTTTAAGAAAAACAACGCTTAACGTCTGTGATCAAATTTTAAAAATTCCCCAAGTTTCTGATGTTGCAAGTCTTAATGTAGCGACTTCACTAGCTATCACATTGTCTCAAGTGCAAAGAGCATTTTTGAAAAGCAAAGTTTAAGAGAAAGGATTGTTTGTTATCGTCCAACTCTAACTTTGTCGCTAATAGCTTACGCAACACTAAGCCAGCATCACAGAACAGAAAGAAAAGAATTGTTGACGTCGGCCTACATAAAAAATAAGACTATTTTTCTTTTGATGAAGTTTTTAATTTTGAAAGTAAGAAAATTAGTATATAAGTTATTGCATAGTTTTAAGTTTAACTTTGTATGCTGGATTAGCTCAATTGGTAGAGCAGCTGATTTGTAATCAGCAGGTTGCGGGTTCGAGTCCCATATCCAGCTCCATAATTTCTTACTTTTCATCGCTTTAATCTTTATCATTTTAGTAATAATTTTTGTTCTTACACATTTTTTGGAGAGATGCCCGAGGGGTTAAAGGGGACGGACTGTAAATCCGTTAGCTTATGCTTACGTAGGTTCAAATCCTACTCTCTCCACCAGTGCAGAAATACGGTGCTGAGTCCTGAGTGCTGGGTGCTGACAACTAAGCACTCAGCTCTCAGCACCCTGCACTTGGGTTCGTAACGCGGGAGTAACTC
>JANODG010000081.1:0-8256 GCA_031412575.1 Bdellovibrionales bacterium | reverse complement strand
TCAGCTTCGGCTTTAGCAGCAATGATTTGTTGATCGGCTTCTTCTTTAATTTTGACGGTTCTATTTTGAGCTTCTTTAGCTTGTTCGACGGCGATCACTTTATTTTTAACGGCGGTTTCAAAATCATCGTCAAAGTTCATGTCACTGATTTCAAAAGATACCAGATCAATTCTTTTCTTTTTAAATTCTTCATCCAAAGCGGTAATGATTTGATTTCCGTACTCTTGTCGCTTTTCAATTAAGTCCACAGCTATGTATTTTCCGCTGACCTCTTTGATATTGCCTTCTAAGATTTGTTTTAAAAGAACCTCGCTCCAATTAAAACCAATCTCTTTGTAAATGTCTGCGATTTTTAAAGCATCTGGTTTAAAGTTAACAGTATAAGTCACTTCCACAACCTGAGCGTCCCTAGAATATACGTTTGTAGTTGCCGTTTGTTTAACTTCGCGAATATTAAGCGACCTAATAGATGTCGTAAGGGGATTATACAAATAAAGACCTTCTGGTAAAGGCTCGCCAATCACTTTACCAAATCTAACTTTAATCCCGCGATTTCCTGTTTCAACAACACTGATACCACAACCAGTTAAAAATAAAGCCAATCCTAGCGTGAATACTAGTTTCACAAATCCTCCAAAAACAAAATTCTCACAAACTCAATCTTACATGAGTTTATGAGTATTTTTATAATCAAATTCTGGATTTAAGAAATATTCTGGACTATCGATTCCGATGAAGATTTTTATGAAGAATTTATTGAAAAACTTTTTTAAGTAGATAAATTTTAATCAATTCTATTTACTGCAAGCCGCAAGAAAACCAGTGACAATTTTGGGCTCAACCATCCAACAGGCGGGCTTTTTAGCCCCTATAAGGCTTAAAATTGTCGATATTGGGATCTAAATTGGTGCTCAAAAATTGCATTGATATCGTGTTGTTAAGGAGCTGGAACGTGAAAAACCTAGTCATCATATTTTTAATAAGCGTCACACTAAGTCCAATGGCTTTTGCAAATAACACGCGTAAAGTCACATGTGAAATTTCATTGGATACAGATTATGCGCCAATTGCCTTATTCAACGGCTTCAAAAGAAAAAACTACGACAGATTTGAAACAGTAGTGGTCAATGTACCAATCACTTCAGATCCTCAAATGCAGACTCTGATTTATGAGTCCCCAGAATTAAACAGCTTCTTTATGAATAAAACGATCAGATTCACTGCAAACGTAAGTATTGATCCAAATACAAATAGGGAAAAACTTTTTATAGGAATGTATGAAGTCGTTAGCAGTAAGGGTTTGAAATCCTACACTGACCGTCTTGATAGTTTGATGTACTTTTCAAAAATGTATCAGATTAAAAATTATGACGGTAAATTAATTGACAGAGAGCAGCTATATTTACCGATAGGATCTTCGGTTACAGATTCTGGCTTTACTGAAATCTATAATGGAAACTACGGAAATTCATTTGATAATCGCCTTAAAATGAGTTGTGCTTTGCCATCAAACCAAGTCGTGGTTTCTCCATTTAATCCTGAATCTAGACCCAGAGAAAGATTCACGTGTAACATTAATGCTAAACATCTTAATTCCCGCAACGAAATCGATGAGATCAATAAAAGAGTCACCCTAGGATTCATGTATTCTGGAAAAAGAGATTTACAACCAATAATTGAAGATGATCACTTTGAAGGTGCTTTGAATGGCGCTCGCATAATGGCCAATTTATACATAGATCCACAGACCAAGAAACCTATGTTTCTTCTTGGAATTTACCAAGCTTTTGGAGCAAGATCCTACAGTGAAGTAAAACACGCAGAATATAAGCCTTCGAATCAAATGGAAACTGGTGTTGCGTATTATATGCCTGTTGTCGAAAGTGTTTCGGAGTCCGATTATATCGAAGTGCGTACATTAAAAGGATTTGCAACAATAAGTTCGATCAAAGCTGAATGTAAAAAAATATCTAATCCAACAGTTTGGCTAGATAAATTAGTTACGAACTAATTAGCAAAGCAGAAAACAGTAGTCTTCTTAATCACACTTCCATCGATTTTGTAGCCATCAAACTTATTTGAAAGTGGCAATTCTTTGTCTTCTACAATATTTTGATGAACGTAGTAAAAATAATTAGAATATTTATCTTCAACATCATATTTACCGCACTCACTGGCGTCCTTAGGAGCCAAAGCACTGTCTTCTGATTTAATGACACTTAGTTCCTGAGATCCTACGGATTTATAAGTGACGTCTACATCCATAGAAAATATACGCACAGTATTTTGCTGCAACCAACTTAATCCTTTAGCGACATCAACATAGTGATATGTTTTTTCTGAGCTCTCAGCATAAGACGTGTTTATGAATAATAAACTACAAATCATAACTACAGAATGTTTCATACATCTCCTAAACCATAAATAGTGACATTTTACGTCACTTTCCATTCCAAATATTATGCCATTCAAAAAATCATCTAATGTGTGATGTATTGAATCTGAAGCAAGTATTTGAGTCTTTTGAATGTTAAAGACTTTTTCAGTCATGAATTTTTTACTTAAATTTTCTAAAATATCGAAGACTAATACTCATCCAATATTAAATCATCAATCTGAATTTTTGGTTCATGAAGAAAATTATTTAGTTCTTTGTCGCATTCAAAAACGAAAATCGTTGATACTTTTAATATTAATTTTTTCATATTTAGTCTTCGGTATGAATACAGAAATTTAGTCATAATCAATTTAACTTTTAACAAAACTAGGCTACTATTTGGATCATGTCTGAGCTATTAAAAAAAAACCTTATGGATATTTTATTATTTAAGTTGGAAGAAAACTTAAATGCTCTTGTTCTATCCGCACTTGAAGCTAAAAATGCAGCGACAAGCGAAGAGTCCAAACCAGAAAATAAATATGATACCCGAGGACTGGAAGCTTCTTACCTGGCCGGTGCACAAGCAGAGCGTACCTCGATTATGCAAAAAGAAATTGAACAATTAAAACGTCTAACAATGAAACATTTTAATGAACATGATTGGATTGATTTAACAGCAATTATAGAAGTAACAAGTGATTTGGAATCAACAAAGAATTTCATACTTTTACCCTTTGCTGGGGGAACAAGAATAGATTTCGATAATCAAATCTATTATGTGATCTCCCCTAAATCGCCAATTGGGATGCAGCTCTTAAAAAAGAAAGTTGGGGATGTGTTTTCGATAAAAAGCAAAGGCTCAAATACAGATTATGAAATTCAAAAAATTATTTAGGTTATTGGCCTAGATTTTTTTGTACTAACAAACCTGTAGTTAAATCGACATCGAATGGTTTAACAGATTGAATTTCAAGCCGTTTCATAAAACCTAATACTAAAGCAATATTAGTTACTTCTGTTTCGGCATATTCGCTTTTTAAATCTTCATCCTTAAGTTTTCCATTTTCAAAAGCTAATGTCTGAAGATTATTTAGATTTAAATCTTTTTCGTTAGGTTGAGACCGAAGCAACTGGTTCCAAATTGATTTTGAATGGACTCCGCCGATACCTACAACTGTTTTTAGCTTAAACTCTTTTTTAAATTCTTGAGGAACATTTTTTTTCGCATAAAGGTCGGCGATTTTGACAGCAGATAAAACACCTTTAAGTCCCATTGGATTGGGTGAGCAATTTGTGTTGTTCCGACACTTTGTTGTTTTTAAATATTCATTTTTGAAATTCACCGATGCCATTTTGCCTGTATAGAACATAAACTCATTATTTTTTATGGTCGTCATTTGCATACTGCCACCGCCAATATCCCATGAAACAATTTGTTTTGGATCAAGACCAGATGCTCCGACCGCAGACCAAAAACCTAAAATAGCTTCTTCGATTTGTGTGATAAGTTTTATCTTTAGCAAGTGCTTTTTTTCCAACTCTTCAAGGACCGCTAATCCGTTCGAGGTTGATCTGAAAACTTCGGTAGCCACAGCTTTATACGACTTAATATTTAAAGGAAGTGTTTTGATTTTCCATTCGGAGATGGCTAAGTCCAAATCGGACTGAATAGACTTTGGAATGCTTTCACCTATCACGGACTCTTTGACTTTTATACTTTTAGACTCTTTGAATAGAGTTTTAAGGATCTTTCCTTCACATGTATTCACAATCGCCACTAAAATTTTTGTCGACCCCGAGCCTATATCCATCGCGGCCTGTTTTTCAATGCAAGGGTCTTCTACTTTTTGATTTAAAAGGCTACAAGAGCTAGAAAAAAAAAGTAAAGCCGAAAAAATTAGAAACTTTATTTCCTTCTGTTTAAACAACTTATTTTTTAAAATCATTTAGTTTACCTTTTTAATGTGTATTTAGGTTTCAATATTTTCTTCTAAATTCTTTTTCTTGAATTTCCAATCGAATGCTAAAGTTATCGATTAGCACAAATAGCCCGATGTGGACGAATTTAATCGGAGTTTAAACTACTTTTTGTCTATTCTTTTTTATTTCACTTCGATTTTTTTTACCATCTAATCTTTTTAATTGGCTAGAAAAAGTAGGTTTTGTTTTTTTCCTAGGTTTGGGTTTAAAAAATGCTTTCTTAAGCAAGAGGTTTAGTTTTTCAAGACACTTAGCTTTATTTCTTTCAAGATCTCTAAATTCATCAGAACGTAAATATAAAATTCCATCCTTATTAATAAAGTTTTCAAGTTTTAAACTGATTAGCAGCTTTTGATCATCCGTGATCGACGCGGAATTTTGATATTCCCAATAGAGCTGCGCGCAAGAGCTGACTTTATTGACATTTTGTCCGCCAGGCCCGCTGCTTCTGATGGCTTTGAATTCTATTTCCGATATTTTATAATGCACAGGTTTCATGACTAAATCTTAAATGTGTTTATCCTAAAAAACCAACACAATTAGAAGTGACCTGTTATTTCATTGCGGAATTATAAATATTTTTTTCTAAAGGCCGGATCAATATTTTTAGTTTCTACGTACCCAAAAAATTCGTAGGTTCCCAGTTTAGAGTCGTAAGCTGGTGGAATTGTGAATTTCGATCCTACGTGAATGTAAGTTTTAACTAAAGTGGGAATCAGATCATAGATGATTTCATCGTCGAATTCCGAATGAGTTTGGATAAGCTCAGGATTAAATTTAGGTTTATGTGAATCTAAGGGAAGAACGTTAATTTCAGACATTAGATTTTTTCTTTTAAAAACTTCACATAATCTGAAAACATCATGGGACGTTAAATTCCACATCGACGAACAACCAAACATATAATCCGAGTTTGTTATTTTAAGGTATTCGGCAATGCCTCTCCATAAAAGTGTAATGATCACCCCAGCACGAGCATTTGGATCTACTGAAGCACGACCAAGTTCCATTTTTCGACCTGGAAGTTTTAAAAAATCAGTCAAATCAAATTCACGGGCTGAATAATGTTTTAAGACCTTATCGCTTAATAAGAATCTGTAAGTTCCGACGACCTGCTGAAGCGTTTTATCAATAACAATTAAATGATCTGCATTTTGATCGTAATCGTCAGAGTCAATGTCCTTAGATTCAAAACCTTGTGAAACTTTGCTGAAGACTTTGTTTCTGAGTCTCTGAGCCTGTTCAATTTCAGAATAAGATTCAGCGATTTTAATAATAAAATTTGTTTTTTCAATAAGGAAAGAATAATGCGGCTGATAATCTCTGGTATTTAAAACACTATCAATGCCCATCATTTGGTACGTGCTCCCTTTGTAATTGTGTCATGAACTACGCGTTTTAACCGCAATGTTATGATATATAGGTTGAAATATAATAATTTAATCGACAAGTCCATTTCGGCGATTAGGGCTACTATTTGTCTCAATCATAACATTTCTGAACCCGCTTTTTTTAACTAAATCTAAAATCTCTACAAAAATTCCTAAATCCACGTTTTTATCGCCTTTTAGGATTAACTGTGCTTTCGAGTCTTCAAAGCTAATGATCTGAAGTTCGTCTTTGAGTTCAAATTTTGAAATTTGTCTGTTTTCAATGAAAATTTGTCCGTACTTATCAACAGATAAAGTGATGGCCTTGGGATTTAGATGAGGTTCAGAAACTTGAGTCTGCGGTAGATTTAAATTAAGGCCTCTGCGATCTGCTCTTTGGATGAGTGCAAACATAAAGATGAAAATTAAGATAAAGATGCTGTCCAAGATGGGAACTAAGTTAATCTGCGGGGTAATGCTATCGCCAGTATTTAATTTCATGAAGGTGTCACAAGGCTTTCAAAGGCCGATAAATCCCGCTCAAGTTTGGCTTTTAATCGATCCAATTGGCTTGTAAAGTAGCCGTAAGCCACCAAACAACTGATCGAAATGATCAGTCCGAGGGCTGTAGTAAGTAAAGCTTGTGACAATCCAGAAATCATCACCTGGGAATCGAAGGCCTGCGAAGCTTCAGTATTTAGGCTGGTAACGGACTCGATGATACCAATCACTGTACCTAAAATACCTAATAGTGGGCTAACGTTAATAATGGTCTCAAGAGCTTTAAGATGTTTTTTTGACTGATCTATTTTTTGCTGCGCCAGAGACTGTAAAATGGGCCCATGAATTCGACCCTTGCTAGATATGCAGTGGAGTAAACAGATCAAAGAGGGGTCGTCAGAGGACTCTAGGATCGACTTCGCGTCTTCATACTGCTTATGGACCAAGAACGTATAAACTTGCTCTACATCTTCAGTGTTAAATTTGGAAATGGCTTTAAGCCAAAAAAAAAGACGTTCTAAACAAATAAGAAACCCGAGTGCGCCACAAAACAACAGCGGGTATATCAGTACTCCGCCTTCAGAAATTAGATATTGGTAGCTCATAGGGTTTTAAGTTACATTGATTGCTTAACTTAGTGTTAGGCCTCCTGCATCTAAAACAGACTGCGGTTTAGATGCGGGGTGAAACTATTTAATTTCTTTATGAAGAGTATGTTTCTTTAAATTTGGATTGTATTTTTTCTTTTCCATACGCTCTGGGTGCGTCTGAGAATTCTTCTTAGTCGTATATCTTGAAGGTGGTAAGCCTAATTTACGAGCTTCTGTGCACTCAAGTGTGATGATTCTGATTTTACCTTTCTTTTTAGCCATACGAATGCTCCTCAAAGAGGTAAGCATTAGTTAACGCTTAACTTTTTGTCAATGATTTTTGTTAACGGGTTTATGAATTATTGTAAATCAACGATCTAAAATTTTTAGGTAATTCTTGATTGTTTGCTCTAAGCCTAAATACAAGGCTTCAGAGATAAGAGCGTGGCCAATCGAAACTTCAGCGACCTGAGGCACAGAGTCGATAAAAAGACCTAGATTCAGTTGATTAAGATCATGCCCTGCATTGATTTGAAGCCCACAATCTATTGCATGCTGGGCACACTTCTTATAGCTGCTTAACACAAACTCTAAGTTCTTATTTTCTGAAAAAGCTTTAGCATAATTTTCAGTGTAAAGTTCGATTCTTTGAACGCCAATTTCTGCTAAAGCTTTTAAATCTTCCGAAGTGCATGTTTTGGGATCAATAAAAACAGAAATCCTAGAGTAAGGAATTTTTTGACAAACTTCTTTTAGAAGTTTGGAACTTTCAGCGACATTCCATCCAGCATTTGAAGTTAAAACATGGGGTGGGTCTGGAACTAAAGTCACCTGATGAGGTTTAATCATGGAGATCAGTTCAAGGAAGTCTGCAGAAGGGTAACCCTCAATATTAAATTCGGTATTCGAATTTTCAGGAAACATCTTTTTTAAACCATAAACATCCTGAAACCTGATATGGCGCTCGTCAGGACGCGGGTGCACAGTGATGCCATGAGCTCCGAACTGCTCGATTCTTTTAGCAGCCAACAAAACATCAGGATCATTGCCCCCACGCGCGTTTCTTAAGGTTGCTATTTTGTTAATGTTCACACTGAGTTTTGTTTTGATCTTAGACACCTTTTACAAGTACGAAGGCTTTAGTTAGGCGTCAAGTTCTTGTTAAGACAGGCGTAGGAATAAACTAATGATTCAGACTTTGCGGTTTCTTTGGTAAGTAATTATAACTGTGAATAAGCTATTTTATGTTTAAACGTAAGAGTGATTTTCACTAACAACAAGAGGGTTTTAATGAGTAAAAATTTACTTTTAGTTGAAGACGAAGAAAGTTTAGCAAGGTTAGTCTCTTTACAACTTAAAACTTATGGCTTTGATGTAGATCTCGCTTTTGACGGTCAAATGGCCATCGACAAAATTTTTAAATCTAATTATGAGG
>JANODG010000080.1:0-15260 GCA_031412575.1 Bdellovibrionales bacterium | reverse complement strand
AAACGTCAAGGTAACGGTTTTTTCTAGGATCTTATAAGGTCTAGTGTTCGAAGGATTGCATATCAACCCAGCTTGAATATCCAATGTTGGGCCAAAACATTCTGCTCCTGCTTTAGAAGATACGATAGGAATAACGGCTCTGATGGTAAGCCGGAGCAGAATGTTTTGGCCCAACATTGGATATTCAAGCTGGGTTGATATGCAATCCTTCGACCACTAGACCTTATAAGATCCTAGAAAAAACCGTTACCTTGACGTTTCCAAATAATAAAAGGGACGCTCTATTACCTGGGGCAGAGTTTGAAGACGGAATTTATGTTTTTCCTCCCGCTCAATAAAACAATTATTTCTTAGTTTTTCCAAACTTTTAGCAAGTATGGATTTTTAATTGATTGTGAAAGTGTGAAGCTATAGTTGGATTGTATAAATCCTTTGGTGTAGTAGACGTAACTGGCTTCGTTATCACCTAACTTTAAAGCTTTCTCTAAGCGCCTTCCAGGATCATAGTAGACTAACTTTTTAATCTGTTCAGATTGACAATTTTTATCAACAAGAGTTTTTAGGTTTTGCCAAGTGGTAGTTGTGGTCACAACAATAAATCTTGACCTAGGATTGTAATTTAAAATTTCTTGGATTCTAGTGAAGCAATATTCGCACTTGGCATTGATATACAAGATATTGAGATCATTCAAAGCTGCTAATTCAAATTTATTTCGATCATAGGCCGACTGAAAGAAAAATTTCACTTGATCATTAGACTCTGCAGGCAAAGTCAGTGTCAAAACGTACAAGGGTAAAATTGATTTTAAAACGACAGATTTGAATTGTTTAAAAAAGTTTAAGCTCACACCTTTATTGAATCCCCGGTAGGTCCAGGTGTCAAATAGTTAATCTGTTTATTTTTTGAAATTTGGTATCTAATTTAGATCACAGACGTAATTTTTAAAACAAGATTTAATGACTTAAGATTTTAATTTTTAATTGCAAGGAGTCTTTTTTTGCAACCCATGCTACTCGCACAAATATTTTTTTTTAGTTTCATTTTGTTTTTAAACTCCTTTTTGATATTTATTGTCGAGCCCATGAAAGCTAAACTTTTTCTTCCCATTTTAGGGGGAGTTCCAGCGGTTTGGACTGGATGTATGGTGTTTTATCAGATCGTTCTTCTTTTGGGCTATCTGTATGCCCATGGCCTTTCTATGTTGAGTTTGAAAAAACAAATCTTGATTCACGGTTGTCTTTTAATTTTTTCTATATTTTGTATGTTCACTACAAATCATAGTGATAATGATTTTTTGGTTTCGTTGCAAAATTATCCTTTGATATGGCTTTTCGTAGCTCTTTTAATTTCAATAGGACCCATGTTTTTCGTTTTATCTTCAACTTCACCCTTAATGTTAAATTGGTTTAGACAATCTACGTTTAAAACTTCATTAAGCCCGTATCCACTTTACGCAGCGGGAAATGTGGGAAGTTTAGTAGCTATAATTATTTTTCCTACACTTGTGGAACCAATGTTAAAAATGAGTTCTCAAAATTCACTTTGGTCAGTTGGTTATGTTCTTCTGGTGAGTTTAATTTCTATAGTCTTAATTTTTTTGATATTCATAAACCAAATAAAGCCGGAAGAGCTTGAAGATGCAAAAATAGAAAAAGATCACATAATTAAACCGTCTGAAGTGCTATGGAGATCTCATTTCTCAAGTCATAAAAATGTTCAAAGACTTAACTGGATTTTATATTCGTTTATTCCCTCAAGCCTTTTGCTGGGCTTAACTTCTTACATCACTAACGATGTCGCTCCCGTTCCTTATTTTTGGGCCATACCGCTACTTTTGTATATTTTTTCTTTTGTGATTGTGTTTACATCCTGGAGTTCTAATGCTGATCGATTAGTGTCTTATCTTTTACCATTAACTATGGTGGTTATCTTATTATGTTTTAAGTCTTACCTCTGGGTCAGTCTGGTTTTGCACGTCGTTTTTTTCCTAGTGGCTTCACTGGCCTGTCACGGTCGCCTCTTTCTTTTAAAACCCCATCCAACACAGTTGACGGAGTTCTTTTTTTTTATTTCTCTTGGAGGTGCACTAGGGGGATTTTTTAATTCTTTACTTGCGCCCATTTTGTTCAATCAAATTTTAGAATACCAACTTGTAATCTTAATGGCTTTAGTTGCATGTATGCCAATAGGTTCAAAGAAACTGGAAAATCATAGACTACGCATAATTTTTTATACAACAGTAGTTAGCTTCGTTTTTGCAATAACCATTTTTATGTCCCTTGGATTTATTTTCAGTTTTGATAACGTAAGCTTCGTCTTAAGTGAGATTAAGGATGTGAGCTTACTTTCAGTCAATAAATTATATCTTCTTTTTCTAATGCTTTTATCGCTGCCCATTTTTTATTATTTTAGAAAAAACGCTGATTTAAACTACGGATATTTTTTAGGGATTTTTATAAGTGCAAATTTTGTTTTATTTTTTTACAAAGATAATTTTTCAAACATTGTCTTTCGAGATAGAAGTTTTTTTGGGGTGCTTAAAGTGGTCCAAAAACAATCGGTGAACAGACTTCGAAGTGGTGAAATTTTGCACGGGGAACAGGATTTAGAAACCAATGTGTCACGAAAGATGCCTTTAAGTTATTATCATAGACAGGGACCTTTGGGTGACATCTGGAACGCGGACTTAGAGGAAATTTCAAATCTTAGAGTGGGTGCGATAGGTCTGGGCGTAGGCACTGTTGCGGCGTACGGTTCTGACAAAAGCAGTATTACTTTTTATGAACTTAATCCTAATGTCGAAAAGCTGGCTAGAAACGAAAAGCTTTTTACATACATGAGCGATTGTCTAGAACGCAATTGTAAACTTAAAGTTGTTCTTGGCGATGGTCGATTACAAATGACAAAAAACAGCGAAACTTATGACCTTATCATTCTTGACGCCTTTAGTTCAGATGCGATTCCTGTGCATTTAATCACGATGGAAGCCTTTCAAATTTATCTATCAAAACTTAATGAAAGTGGCACCTTGGCTATTCATATAAGTAATCGCTACGTCAATTTAGAGCCAGTTATTAAAAACATTACAAACAAATTAAGTTTATATTCGTTGATAAAGACGGACAAACGAGACGGATCTATCAGCAAAAGTCCAAGTATTTGGGTCATGATCAATAGAAAGAAGGAAATCCAAGAAAGCTTCGTCAATCGATTTAAAGGCTGGAAGGAATTATCTTCAAAAGAAAATGTGGGCATTTGGTCTGACGATTATGTAAATTTATTTAGTGTCCTAAAGATGCGCTAAAGCCTAATCAATTTCGGATTTCGAACTTTGATCGATTTTAGGCTCGGGATTGTATTGCTTTTGCCATATCAAAAAGTTTCTGAATGGCAGTATAGCCTTTATGTTATATCCGTGGCTGACATCATGTTTACTTTCGATACGACCAAGCTTAGTCAGTTCATAAATCATATGTTCATCTTCGTAGGGGATGAAGATTTCTATCTCTTTACTGATCGAGTGAATTTCAGCTACAATTTTTGTTTTTAAAGCTTCGATGCCTTCGTCTTGAAGCGCGCTAACCACAGCAAAAGGTCTTTGTTTAATTTTAAATTGAGCAGAAATGGGCGCTAAATCTTTTTTGTTAAATACGTAGATAGTTGGTTTACTCTGCCAATTGAATTCTTCTGATAATTTTTCAACGACTTCAATATGAAGTTCAAAATCAACACTTGATAAATCAATCACATGTAAAATCAAATCCGCTTGGGTAGTTTCTTCTAATGTCGCTTTAAAAGCTTCAATTAAGTGTGTCGGTAGTTTTTGAATGAATCCCACAGTGTCGGTTAACACTACATTTGGGGCTTGTTCTAAATGTAGTTTTCGAGTCAAAGGATCTAAGGTCGCAAAAAGCTGATCTTCAATGTAAGGCTCGGATTTTGTCAGCGCTTTAAGAAGTGAACTTTTACCGGCGTTAGTGTATCCGATTAATGCCACCTGAATGGCTTCGGATCTGCTTCGTCTAATTTCATGACGATGTTTTTTAACTTTTTCTAATTGTTTTTTAATGGAAGATATTCTTTCTCTAATACGACGGCGATCCATCTCTAGGGCTTTTTCACCAGGTCCTCTAGCGCCAATTCCAGATCCTTGACGAGACAGTGAACCGTGCCAGCCGCCAACCATGCGCGGCAGTTGATCCATCAGTTGTGCTAGCTCCACTTGAAGTTTTCCTTCTTTAGTTTGAGCACGTCTTGCAAAAATATCTAAAATCAACTGACTGCGGTCAAGAACTTTAACGCCAATCATTTCCTCTAAATTTCTGTTTTGAACCCCTGTTAACTGATGATCGATAATGACGATGTCGGCTTTTACATTTGCGGCAAGTTCTTTAAGTTCTTTGACTTTGCCTTCACCAAGCAAAGTCGCCGGTTGAATCTTCTCAGCATGCTGATAAACAGAAGCAACGATCTCGCCACCCGCGGACTCAATGAGTTGTTCTAATTCCGAAAGATCGAGTTTCAATCTGTCTAAGGATTTATTTTTAAGTTCAAAGCCGACAGCGATAACTGTCTCTTTACTCAGATCAAGCGTTTGCATGCTGCCTTGCTTTTCGGTCATGAATTTCATGGGCCGTCATAGCAATTGCATTTATTAAATCTTGAACGCCGCCGGTTCTTTGGATGATGTTAGCAGGTTTATTCATACCTAATAAAATAGGGCCTATCACTTCGCCTTGAATCGTCTGTTGAATCAGTTTATAGGAAATGTTTGCGGCATCTAAATTTGGAAACATTAAAATATTTGCTCCGGCCTTTAAATCTGAAAACGAAAACAATCTTTCCATGATTGATTTATTAACCGCTGCATCAGCTTGAACTTCACCGTCAACGATAAGATCAGGGCGCATCGCTTTTGCTAAGCGAGCCGCATTCCTCATTTTGATTGGACCTTCATTTTGAGCTTTAAAACTTGTGTAAGACAGCATAGCTACTCTTGGTGTGACATTGTAACTTTCTGCAAACTCAGCTACATCAAGAGCTATCTGCGCCAACTGTTCGGCCGTTGGATTTATCGACATCGTTGTATCTGCTAAAAACGTTTTTTTACCATTTTTTAAAACAATATTCACACCTGAAGCGACTTTGCCCGGAGCATGACCAATGACGTCCAAAAGAGGTCGTACACAAGATGCATAGTTTTGCGAAGCTCCAGAGACTAAGCCATCGGCTTCACCGGATCTCACCATCATTGCAGAAAAATAATATGGGTCTTCTAATAAAATCTGAGCTTCAGAAAGTAACAAGCCCTTTCTTTGGCGCATTTTAAAAATTTCTTCGGCATATTTTTTAAAATCAGGGTGTTCACTAGGCTTAAATATCTGACATTTTTCGATTAATGGCAGTTCATCTTCAGCTGCACGTAAAAGAATTTTTTTGCGATCGCCTAAAATAACGATTTCCGCAAAACCTTCTTGAAGAACTTGTTGAACAGCCTTTAAAACTTTTCGACTATTGCCTTCGGGCAAAACAATCTTAGGCATGGACGATTTTTTATTCCATTTCTTTACTCGATTTATAATGGGGCGAATGAATCCGCGAGTCTCACCTAAATATTTTTCTAATTTCTCGCGATATTTTTTAAGGCTTTCAATTTGAATCTGAGCAACACCACTGTCCATAGCGGCTTTAGCCACAGCTGGGGCAACTTCAAGTAATACTCTTGAGTCAAATGGTTTTGGAATAATATAATTTGGACCGAAGTGAAAATCTTGATCTTTGTAAGCCGATGAAACTTCATCAGTTACAGTTTGTCTTGCTATATCTGCAATCGCATGAACGGCTGCAATCTTCATAGCTTCGTTAATTTCTGTAGCACGTACATCAAGTGCTCCCCTAAAAATATAAGGAAACCCTAGAACGTTATTCACCTGGTTAGGGTAATCACTTCGTCCAGTTGCGATGATGGCATCGGGGCGAATCTGTTTAGCAAAAGCAGGATCAACTTCAGGTAGAGGGTTTGCCATTGCGAAGATGATTGGATTTGCGCTTAAGCCTTTAAGCATGTCTTCGGTTAAGATATTTGCCACACTCAAACCTACAAACGCATCAGCACCTTTAAGCGCTTCTGCTAAAGTTTTTGCTTTTGTAGTGCTCATGAATTCTTTCTTCATGGCATTTAAGTCGGTCCGCTCAGAATTGATCACGCCTTTCGAATCACACAAAATCAAATTTTCGCGCTTCACACCAATATCAATAAAAAGTCGGGCACAAGAAATTGCAGCGGCACCTGCGCCGTTGAATACAACTTTAATGTCTTTTAATTCTTTTTTTTGTAGTAAGCACGCATTGATCAAAGCGGCCGCTGAAATGATGGCCGTTCCATGCTGATCGTCATGGAACACAGGAATATTCATTTCTTTTCTAAGACGACTTTCAATTTCAAAACATTCTGGCGAAGAAATATCTTCTAGATTTATTCCACCAAACGTAGGTTCTAAACTCTTAACGATGGCAATGAACTTTTCTGTGTCAGGTTCGTTAATTTCAAGATCGAAAACATTAATATTTGCAAATTTTTTGAATAAAACCCCTTTACCTTCCATCACTGGTTTACCGGCTAAAGGACCGATGTTTCCTAGACCTAATACAGCAGTTCCGTTCGTGATTACGGCCACTAAATTTCCTTTTGTTGTATATTCGAATGCTTTCGAAGGATCTTTAGCAATTTCTAAGCAAGGAGCTGCAACACCGGGTGAGTATGCTAATGATAAAGCGTATTCTGAGCTTACATCTTTTGAAGAGCAAACGTCGACTTTACCAGGAGTTTTTTCTGAATGATATTTTAGGGCTTCTTGATCGAAATTTTCCATATTTAAAAATCCTATTTTGTAAGCTTTTGAACCTGTATTCGACATATATCATAACTACTCATGACCAATGTCAAACACTAGGTTTAGTGTGTGCAGGCATCCGCAACTCAACCGAAGGTTTAGAGTGTGCAATCCATCTGCGACTAAACAGAAGGGTTAGAAAACAGGCAAGCAAACAACTGAAAAATTTAAAAAAATCCTAATCACAAATACCAAGTGTTAGATTTAAGCAATGACTAACTAATTCATAAGCTAATCAGTTGACAGAAATGTTTAAAATTACCATTCTTTCCCTGTCACATATGTCACACGCTTAAATGCTAAGTCGTTGGCATATCAGAAGGTCAGAATTAATTCCAACTCCAAAGGAGTCACGTTCATGAATACTCGTGAAGTCGTCATAGTTGCAGGACTAAGAACCCCGTTTGTAAAATCTGGCGCTGAATTAGCGCAAGTCCACCCCGTAGATCTTGGGGTTACGGCTTTAAAAGAATTGCTCCAAAGCACTGGGGTTCCAGTGGACATGATAGATGAAGTGATCATTGGGAATACGGGATCACCCTCAGATGCGGTAAATATATCCAGAGTTATTGCTATGAATGCTGGCGTGCCACAAAAGACATCTGCCTACACCGTTCACAGAAACTGTGCGTCGGCTTTAGAAAGCATCACTTCTGGATATGAAAAAATTAAATCAGGAACTATGGATGTTGTAGTTGCAGGTGGTACAGAATCGATGTCTCAGATGCCTCTAATCTGGAACAAAGAGCACATGAAAAGATTTAATAAATTAGCCGCCGCAAAAACAACAGGCGCAAAACTTTCAGCCTTGATGTCTTTGCTTTCGGCTAACTTCAGTCAAGTCAAAGAAATTGCAACAACATCCCCGATGAAAAATACAACATTTAAACCTAGAATTTCCATTGTCGAAGGCTTAACTGATCCGATGTCGAATATTAATATGGGTGACACTGCAGAAATTCTAGCAAAAGAATTTGGCATTAGCCGTGAAGAGCAAGACAAATTCGCCTTAAGAAGTCATCAACGGGCGTCAAAGTCGCAGGAAAATGGTGTCTTTAAAGAGGAAATCACGCCGATATATTTAGCGCCAAAATTTAATAAAGTGATCGAGCAAGATATAGGCCCGCGAAAAACTCAAAGCCTGGAAGCTTTGGCAAAGTTAAAACCTATATTCGATCGTAAATATGGCTCTGTGACTGCAGGTAATGCGTGTCCCATCACAGATGGGGCTGCCATGGTGCTTTTGATGTCAGCAGAGAAAGCTAAAGAATTAGGATTTAAACCCATCGCTAAAATTAAAGGTTATGCCTTTGCCGGACTTGAGCCAGAAAGAATGGGTCTTGGGCCTGTGTACTCAACACCCATTGCACTTAAGCGCGCGGGTTTATCAATGAGTGACATTGGACGAATTGAACTTAACGAAGCTTTTGCGGCTCAAGTGATGGCTTGTCAAAAAGCATCCGCCAGCAAAGAATTTGGCATGGCTAAACTTGGACTTTCTGGCGCGTTGGGTGAAATGAAAGACGATATTTTAAACGTCAATGGAGGAGCAATCGCATTAGGTCATCCTGTTGGTGCTACTGGAACTCGTCTTGTGATCACTCTGATGAATGAACTTAAACGAAGTAAAACTCAGTTCGGTCTGGCCACATTATGTATTGGTGGTGGCCAAGGTGGAGCCATCGTTTTAGAAAATATGTAGCCCCACGCAGTGGGAAAAGTTCCGCCCCCTGCAGGAGGAAAAGTTCCAGCGAAGTGCGCAAGGGCGTGCGCAGCCGCCCGAAGAGCGCACGAGTGAACTAGACAGCATTTTTTTAATTATATTTTTAAAACTTTTAAAAACAGGATTTATTTATGAGCTACAAACATTTTAATATCGTCGACAAAAATGACTACGCTTTAGTTGAATTCAACATGGCCGGTGAAAATGCAAATATTTTCTCTACCCCTGTTATGATTGAATTTAAATCGGTGATTGAAACTTTATCTAAGTCTAAATACAAAGCTGCAGTCATTGCATCCAAAAAGAAAAGCATCTTTATTGCTGGTGCAGACATCAACGAGATTAAAGATCTAAAAAAGAAAGAAGATATCTTAAATGCAACTCAAGCGGGACAAGATGTTTTTAATTTGATTGAAGATTCGAAAATTCCTTTTGTGGCTGCAATCCACGGTGCCTGTGTTGGTGGTGGATGCGAAATGGTTTTAGCATGTGACTACAGAATCGCATCAGATGCGAAATCTACAAAAATTGGACTTCCTGAAGTTCAGCTGGGAATTATCCCAGGCTTTGGTGGTTGTGTGCGTCTACCACGAGTTATTGGTCTGATCGAAAGTTTACAAATCATTTTAGCTGGTAAGTCAGTGATCGCATATAAAGCGTTAAAAACAGGTTTGATTGATGAACTTATTCCTGAAGCTATCTTCGAAAAGCGCATTGAAACTTATATGGCTGACCTCGTTAAGAAGGGTGCTAAAAAACGTAATAAAGTTTTTGCTCCCACGGGTATGGGTAAACTGATGGAAAGCCCATTGCTAAAATGGAAAATCTTTTCGGAATCTTTAAAGACGGTCATGAAGCAATCTCGTGGTCATTATCCAGCGCCACTTAAAGCCCTTGAAGTCGTTAAGAAAACATACGGAATGTCCAACCGAACAAAAGCTTTAAAAATCGAGCGCGAAGGTTTTTGTGAGGCCGCACAAACGGACGTGAGCAAGAATTTAATTCAGCTTTATTTCTGGATGGAAAATATCAAAAAACGTTCGGGTGTAGGCGCAGGCTCCACGGCAAAAGCAAAACCTATCAAATCCATGTCTGTCCTTGGAGCCGGAACTATGGGCGGGGGCATTGCTCAATTGGCTGCTGACAAGGGTGTTCGTGTGCGAATGAAAGATATCAATAATGTTTCCTTGATGCGCGGCTTTGAAGCTGCTGCTGACATTTGGAATTTTGAAGTGAAGAAAAAGAAATTATCTCCGCAAGATTTTCAAAAGAAAATGGGTTTGTTAACTGGAACGTTGGATTTTTCTGGATTTCAAAATATCGATTTAGTCGTTGAAGCCATTGTTGAAGACATGAATATTAAAAAGAAAGTGATTGCAGAAACTTTAAAGCACACTGGTGACGACTGCATAATGGCTACAAACACTTCTTCTTTAAGTGTCACCGAAATGTCCAGCGCCCATCCTAAGCCAGAAAATTTTGTAGGACTTCATTATTTTAACCCGGTTCATAAAATGCCACTTGTTGAAGTGATTCGTGGTCCAAAAACAAGTGACGAAACTACGACCACGGTTTTTGAATTCGCAAAAAAAATGGGTAAAACTCCGGTGGTTGTTAAAGATGGTCCTGGGTTTTTAGTGAACCGACTTTTACTGCCTTGGCTGTCGGAAGCTTTATTTATTTTACAAGATGGTTTTGATATCAAAGCGGTTGACGACAAATATACAAAGGTATTTGGAATGCCAATGGGTCCATTTCGTTTGATGGACGAAGTTGGTATAGATGTGTGTATTAAAGTTTTAAAAATTTTTAAAGCTTCCTTTGGCGACCGTATGGAAGTTAGCACTTTGACGGAAAAGTTTGCGGACCTAAAAGATCGGATGGGTCGAAAAACTAAAAAAGGTTTCTACATATACGATGACGCCGGCAAATCAACAGGTGTGGACCCTGAAATTTATAAAGTGTTAGGATTAAAAACCCCCACCGCTGCTTTTGACACTAAAGAAATTATTGATCGTGGAATTTTATCCATGGTTAACGAAGCCGCTTTAGCTTTATTAGATGATCGTATTGTTGAAAGTGCAGAAGAGTTGGATTTAGCTATGATTTTTGGAACAGGCTTTCCTCCGTTTCGTGGCGGATTACTTAAGTATGCCGACGCTGAAGGTTTAAAAAATATAGTCGAGCGACTTGAGGCTTTTGAAATCAAATTTGGAAAACGTTTTAAGCCGACCAGACCACTTGTTGATTTAGTAAATAAGAAATCAACGTTTTATTCCTAAAAACATTGGCCGAATATTTAATTCGGCCTTCAAATATTTCCAGAAACTTTCATTCCAATCATTTCAAACAAACACAAAATAGTTAATGCATAGAATTAAAAAAGTCAGTGTAACAAGTCAGGCTTTTTTATTTTTTTGACTCAAAAAATTTTTCTCGATATTAACGTGGTGCCGATAAATTCTTTTTCTTAAATTATTAAAGCCCAATTAATAATCATTTATCGGAACTTAAATTTAAGAAAATAAAAATATTCAGGGATTATATTTAAGATTAGCTTGTAAACAGCTTTAATTTCGTTCAGATAATTTTTTGTTATAGGAACCATTTAAAAATATCTTATATTTTGGTCCGAATCGTCGTTGACACATCTGGGCTAACGTCAGAAAGTTCAGCCATTAGTAGAGTTTATAGTTTAAGATTATTTACTAAAACATAATATAAAAAAATAGGAAACTAACAAAACAAACTTAATATAGTGGGGAGGGGATCAGTGGAATTTTTAGGGAACTTAGTGCATGCCTTTGTTGAAGAAGGTGCTTTATGGTTATGGATCATTCTAGCGGTTCAATTAGCGTCAGTAGCAATTATGGTAGAAAGAATCGTTTACCTTTATTCTAAAAACAAAATTGGAAGCAAAAAAGACCTAGTAAAATACGAAAATGCCATTCGAACTGGTCGTCTTGATGAAGTTAAAAGAGACGCTGAAAAAGGTGATTCCCCAATTGATCAAGTTGTTTTAGCAGGTACAGTAGCTGCCATGAACTGGGGTGGAAAAGACGAAATCCGTGGAAAAATGGATGAAGTCCTTTTAGAAGTAAACTCAAAATATGAAAACAGAACAGGGTTCTTAGCTATGTTAGCAAACGTTGCTACGCTTGTTGGTTTGTTGGGAACTGTGACTGGTATGATCAGATCTTTCGCTGCCGTTAGTAGCGCAAGTCCGGTTGAAAAAGCGGCTCTCCTTTCTGCAGGTATCTCGGAAGCGATGAACGCGACAGCTTACGGTCTTATTGCTGCGATTCCAGCTCTTGTGATGTATGCGGTTTTATCTAACCGTGGAACTAAACTTGCTGAAGACGTAAATCACTCTGCTTTAAAAGTTTTTAACTGGTTAAGCTACGCTTACGAACCAGCTGATCGTGCTATTGATTTAAATGTCACTAAGAAAAAAGGCGGAGTTTCACAAGCTCACCTCCAGTAACACTAATTGTATCTTAATCTTCAAAGCTTTATAGGGAATGAAGCTTTGAAGGAAAAAAAATAATTTTTTGGAGGGGTTTATGGCTGGGGCCAGTGTAGGTAAAAAAAATAAAAAAAGTTTAGATTTTGAATTAAATCTTATTCCATTTATTGATCTACTTTCGACATGTATTTGCTTTTTGCTTTTAACGGCAGTCTGGATTCAAATCGGATCCTTGAATGTTAAGCAAGCTGTTGGTGGGCAATCCGCTGCAGAAACTAAGAAAGTTCCAGCGCTTTGGGCACAGATGGAAAAGAATGGGAGTGTAGTTTTAAAATTACACGATTTTCCAGGAGCTATCAGTCGTCAAATCGGTGGTAATCAGATAGTCATCCCAGGAACAACTGAGGGTAAAATTAATTTTGAAGAGCTTGAAGTTAAAGTCACAGCTATTCGCGATCTTTTGCCTGAACTCAGTACAGGCTTGGTTATGCCAAAGCCTGAAAATGACTATGAGTCCGTTATATTACTTATGGAAAGAATGAAGAAAGCTGGGCTTGCAAGCCTAGGGGTTTCGCCAATTTAAATACCCGTGCGAGCCGTTCATTTAAGGCGAGTGTTTATTTCGGATGATTATATTGAGTGTTTTTTAGTTTAGGAAGTTAGGGGGAAAGTTGTCTCAAAGTATTTTAGAACAAACAAGTTTACGTAGCCCAATCCAAGAAAGCTCTTCAATCAAGCCTAAGGGTGGACGGAAAGTCGCGGACATGGTTCCGCCTTTAATGTTAACTCCATTGATTGATGCGTTTTCGTTATTAGTCATCTATCTATTATTAAGTTACACAAGTTCTGGCGAATTTATGATGATGTCTAAAGACATGCAATTGCCAGTGATCGGATTGGCTGAACATTTAGAAAGACAAATCATTATAAAGTTCGAATCTGGCGTTTATTATGTTGAAGATCAACAAGTGACTAAAGATGAATTGTTTCCGACGCTATTGAAAATGCGCGAAGATTTCAGAGAGAAATACCCGGAAATTGAATCCTACAATCAGGTCATTATCCAAGCGGATAAAAAAGAAAAGTTTTTAGATTTAAACTATATCATTCATGCCACGGCACAAGCCGGGTTTGAAGAGATCAAATTTGCTGTCATCAGGGGTAGTTAAAGTTAGATAAAAGGGGATTTGGGGGATGAAGTTTTTTTTAATAAATATTTTATTTTGTACATTATCAGGCTTATCTGTTCATGCAGCACAGTTTGACGAACAAACTAGAAATCAGCTTATCGAAAAGTTTTCTAAAGTTTATGATCAGTTAGCTGATGAAGAGCCTGCGAAAATAAATGTAACTTTACGACTTGCAGACTTGCTTGCCGAACAAGGTCGATTCCTAGCGAACGAAGAACTTGGTAAGGGCTGTGAAACCTGTAACGCTGGAATTGAACAAAGACAGAAAGCTTTGAAATTCTATGAAGAAGCCAGTTCCCAACTTAAAGATGATAAAAAAGCGGCTGTTCTTATCCAAATGGGTCACTTAAAAGAACTTCTTGGATATGAAGACCAAGCCATTCAAGTTTATAAGCAAGCTATACAATCTGCTGTAAATCCTGCGTTTTTAAATGAGGCTCAGTTTTCATTAGCAGAAATCTATTTTAAGAAAAGACAATTTCAAGACGCAGTCACATACTACACTCAAGTTGTGGCCCACCCTGATAAAAAAGGTAAACGTGGTTTTTCTGCGTACAGAAAATCATGGAGCTTATTTAATCTAGGTGATTACAATGCGGCTGTAGCGCAATTAGTAGCTATATTGAAAGATCCAGAACTTTTAAATCGCGGTGCTAACAACGGAATCGTATCCGTAGATATTAACTTTCAAGATGAAGTTTCCAGAGACTACGTGATTTTTACAGCTAAAAAAGGCTACGAGACTCAAGACTTCGATACCTTGTTTAGCCTTTCTCGCGAAGAATCTCGCCTAGAGCACATTTTTAATTTGGCGGACGAATTAGAAAGACTAGGTGAAGTTAAACCTGCCATTGATGTTTGGTCTAAGCTTATTAAAAAATTAAATGATCCAATTAAAAAATGGGAAGCCCACGTAAGATACGCAAACCTTCTTCGTGGAACTAAAGATATCGAAGGTTCATTAAAATTATATGACAAAGCCTTGGCCATGTCTCAAAGACAAAATGCGTGTGCGACCGATCAGTGTAAAGAGATCAAGTCCAGAGAGCGTAGTTTTATTTTAGACTGGCATAAAGAACTTAAAAACACTCCTAGTAAAGATTTAGCAGCAGCTTACACCATCTATAATAAATATAATCAGAGCATGGACACTGAATACTGGGGTGCTGAATCCTGGCTAGCTGCTGGTGATAAAAATCAAGCTTATGAAGGCTTCAAAAAAGCTGTTAGTAAGTACAATTCCAAGGAAGAAACAGCTGAAAAACAAAAAAGTTCAGATGAGATGTTCGAAAACTCTTTACTTAAGCGCATTGAAATTGCGGAAGAGCTTAAACTTGCTTCCTTACCTGAAGCTTACAAAGATTATAATCAGTTATCGAAGAATAAAACTCAAAAAAATCAAGTTAACTATCAGCTTGCTCATTTAACGTATGAAAATAAAAAATACCTAGAAGCTTATAAAGCTTTTTTAAGTTATGTGAAGGAAACGCCTGCTGGGGACAAAGAAGTAAATAAACTTCGCGACCAGGCGGCAGATTTAGCTCTAGATTCCTTAGTTTTAGCTAAAAGAGACGATTTGATCGTTACAGCCGCAACTGACTTATCAAAAATTCTTCCGCACAAATCAAAAGAATATGACGAAATCGTGCGTAAAGCTGTGATCAATGAATCTATTAATCTTGCAAGTGACGATTCTTCTGACGGCAGTAAAAAAGCTTTAAAAGTTTTAAAAGACGCAGACTTCAGCAATGCAAGTCTTGATGAAAGAAAACTAATCATTAAAAACAAAATGATCCTGGCTGAAAAAGTGGGATCTGTTACAGAAGCTAACGGCTATGTAGACCAGTATTTAATGTTACCAGACCTAACCAATGACGAAAAACAATTCGCTTATAAAAAGAAAGCTTGGTTGTCTGAACTTGCTTTTGACTTTCCAGCGGCTTTGGCTGCGACTCAGAAAATCGACGGTATCAAAGAACCTACTCGC
>JANODG010000079.1:0-3773 GCA_031412575.1 Bdellovibrionales bacterium | reverse complement strand
GTGGCACCGCGAGCACCGTGGTCGGCGATGGTGGCTTCGTCTGCCATGCTCACTCTGACGCGTTGCGCGGTCTTTCCGCATTTGGCCATTGCGGCTAGCATGAGCTTGGCGAGGACTGGCACCAGTTCCTTCTTGGTCTTGAAGAGCGTGCAAAGCTTAACTTCACCTTGATCACAAACTCTAGAGGCTCAAACGGAATGGCACTAACGGATTGGGCTCTGTCCCGAGGTTACCGCCAAATCTCTCAATTTATTGATAGCCGGGACAGCTTAAGTAAATTAATGAGTTTAACACCAAGTCTTATTAATAATGGGATTCGTGCAAATTCTAAAAAAATAGTGGTTGTAGTTTCGGATGACAACTCTGACATGAGCTCAAGTGCGTTTTTATCTGCATCCTCTAATGTGTTTAAATTGGATCAATTTAAACTCTTCGGATTCGTAGGCCTTAGCCGCGCTGAAAGCCCATGCATTCATAACGTTGGCACTGCATACATGAGATTAGCAGAGCTAACCAATGGGAAAGCTTTTAACATCTGCGAACAAGATTGGTCCTCACACTTTGAAACCATCATTAAAGATGTGGCCGATATCACAAAAACAGAATTTACGTTGCCATCAAAACCAAAAGGAAATCTTGTGGTTAAAATTGATGGACAGGTCATCACTAACTTTTCATTAATTGACCGCGCACTGACAATTCATCCTGATAACTTTCCGAAAAATAAAAAGTATGACATAGAAGTCTCTTATCTTCCTTAAGTAATTCGTAAAACAACAGACTTACTCGTGAATCAAAATCGAGTAAGTCTAATTAAGCCAACCGTTGCCAAAATGTTCCTTTTTGACTTTCATTTTGTGTTAATTTCTCATCTTAAGACACAATTCAAACCAGATTTCGATTTTTTCTAAAAAGAGGCTCACCTTAAGTCCTGATAGCTTCGAAAAGTTATTCATGAAGCTATCTAGAAAACTTAAAATGTTTATAAATGTTGGTCTTTCGGGTGTAACTCTTTTCTTCTATCAAAACTGTGGAATTTCAGGAAGTGACCCACAATTTGTTTCGAACTGTATTAAAGGTAAAACGATGCAGATTGAACAAGTCTTAGATGATGGCACTTTAACTGGCCGAATTTTAAACAAAGCTGACATTGTAGTTTACACTGGAGATGTCAGTGCAGCCGAGCAGTATGGGTACAACAGATATGGCGATAATAAATGGGGCGCCTTTCCCTTAGTGACCCCAGCTCCTGTCAGCCGAGAATTGAAAATTATGTTTTATGAAGACATCGATGGTTTAAACTTTACATTTTACACCAACGAAATCGATGCGAACATTTCAACTTCAGTTGATTTTGACATTTTCGTTCAAGACAATTTAGTTGAAGACCGCGCTTTAGTGCGCGACGAAAAAATTGATTTTAGAAAAGGCTATAGATTGACTCCGGAACAATTAGCCATCGATCCAAGAGCCGAATACCCTGTGCCAGGTGTCTACACCGCAGACTTGTCACCCCGTGGATACACTGACGGAGGAGTGATTGGACCCATTCAGCCAGGCCCAGACTTCGCAATGAAAGTTCAGTTCTTAAATTCTACAGATGTGAAGAAAGCAGAATTCTATTCTGCCGATGGAACTTCGTACATTTTAGGTGACGAGAACGACAACGAAAGTTTAACTTCGTTTAGAATCAAATATAAAGGCTTTGAGAAATGCGTAGCTGTGTACTAGTTAGGTTTAATTGTGATGAAAATATCTAAAAAATAAAAGTGCACATTTTTTGTTAAATCACTATTATGTAGTCCATGAGTAAAATTTCCGATCAAAAAAATTTTGAACTTGCGATTAAAAAAATCAACGAGGCCGGAATTCTATTAGTTTACCCTATCAAAAATAAAGACCATCCTTCCTCTTTATGGTCATCCATATATCCCCGATCGAAAATGAACTGGAGCTGGGACGGTGACGCTGACTCTAGGGTTGCAAAAATTTGGCTTTTAATGAAGTCGTTATCTGATTGCGGTGAAGTTATTTATACTAAGTGGTATAAAAACAGAGCGACGTTCATTTCTAAAAGGCTTTTTCTAAATTTACTAGCTTACTCGAATCAAAACCGTAAACAAATTAAGCTGAGTCCAGTCGCCAACGAAATTTATGATTCGCTGTTAAGTGATTCGCCGCTTTCGACGAAAGCCTTAAAAAAAATCATTGGTCTTGTAGGGCGTGATTTTAATTCTGAATATGAAAAAGCTATGCGCGAACTTTACAAAAATTTTTTCATCGTCAGCTTCGGCGAGGTGAACGACGGAGCATTTCCCTCAAACGCCGTCGGCGCAACTCAACTTCTCTTTGAAGATCTGTGGCTAGAAAGCCAAACTATAGATCTAGTTAAAGCCAAAAATTACATCGATAAATTTTTTCCTGAAGGATCTGACTTAAAAACATTTCTTGATAAAACATTTAAAATTAAATGATATTTAAAAACATTTGTTTTAGGAAATTAAAAAATTAAGATTTACTCTTTCGTCGCACCACTGATCCAGAAATCAGAATCCATTTTTAGATAAAATTTATCATGGATATTCGGTATTAAATGCTGGGCCCAAGATTGTTCTGTTTTCATGTCGAAAGCTTCGGGTTGCCATTCAGGCAATGTAGCCACCAAGGTTTTAGCTTGTTTTAAAAATAAAGCCATTTGGTTTTCGGGAACGGGTTCTGCACTTGGAAACTTTTGTCGCATGGGATCGACATAGCTGCCATTCACATAAAATTCATAATGTAAATGCGGACCTGTCGATAAACCAGTATTCCCAACGTAAGCGATCACTTGTCCTTGTTTAACCTTAGCACCTTGGCGTACACCCTTGGCATAACCATTTAAATGTTTGTAAGCTGTTTGATAACTTGAGTTGTGACGAATCTTTAAGACTTTACCACCCCCGCCACTGTACTGCGCGAAAGTGACAACACCATCTGCCACACTGCGAACTGGCGTCCCAATGGGAGCGCCGTAATCAACCCCATAATGTGGACGAACAACTCTTAACTTGGGATGAAATCTACGACGACTAAATCTAGAAGTGACTCTACCAAAACGGAGTGGACTTTTTAAAAACATGCGTCTTAAATTTTCGCCATTTAAATTATAGTAACCGACATCTTCATCTTCCAGTCTAAATAAGGCTGCCGTGTGTTTTACACCAACGTTAATGTATTCAGCGGCTAAAACTGATCCCCAGCCTACATGTTGGTTTTTTACGAATTTCTGTTCAGCTGTAATTCGCCAAGAATCCCCGACTTGCACTTCTCTGTTAAAATCAACTTCCCAGCCAAAAATTTCAGACATGGCTACGATCAAATAAGGATCCATTTTAGCCTCTAAGGCGGATTCCCAAAGCGTTGAATTCACATGACCAGTAAATGAAATTGGTCTTACATCTACGGTCTCGGTGATGATCGTAGCGTCCCATGCATTACCATTTTTTTTGATCACTAACTTTTCAACCGCAGAAAACCTAAATTGCGCCTCACGCATTTTATCGTTTTCATCTTTTAAAATTTGAAAAGGATTAGCTTCATATAACTTAGATAGTTTATTATCCGCTTTTCCAACAAGGCCATCTAGATAACCAGACTCTTTCCACTTGTTAATTATTTCTTCTTTGCTCATAATGGTTTAATGCTTAGTATTCTTTTAGCATACAGATGTCCAAGGTGGCCAATCTTACGTTTTATAATCCTTTTTCTTTCCAGGTCAAAATCATAGACTTCTG
>JANODG010000078.1:0-27266 GCA_031412575.1 Bdellovibrionales bacterium | reverse complement strand
TCAAATTTATCACCGGCTACTTTAATCGATTTACAGTAAACAATTCCACCTAAAGAAATTACGGCAACACCCGTAGTACCACCACCGATGTCTACGACCATGCTTCCGGTAGGCTCTGTAATAGGCAAACCTGCTCCGATTGCAGCAGCCATTGGCTCTTCAATTAAATGCACTGATCTAGCGCCAGCGGACTGTGCAGATTCCTTCACCGCTCGTTTTTCAACTTCTGTGATTCCATAAGGAACACAAATTACGATACGTGGACGAATGAAAGACCTTTGTTGGCCCATACTTTTATCAATGAAATATCTAAGCATTGAAGAGGTCACTTGAAAGTCAGCAATTACTCCATCTTTGATCGGGCGAATCGCAACGATGCTACCAGGTGTTCGACCTAGCATCTGCTTAGCTTCTTTACCTACAGCCATAACTTTTGTTGCAGATCCACGGTAATCTTTTTTTACCGCGACCACGGAAGGTTCATCTAAAATAATCCCGCGACCTTTCGAGTACACAAGAGTGTTGGCAGTTCCTAAATCAATCGCGATGTCGTTAGAGAAGTACTCTGATAGTTTGTCGAAAAAACCCATTTTAGAAATCCTTTGATGCAAAATTTTAGAGTTTATACAGAATATAAACTTAAGCTTTAAGTATGTTCTTTAAATTTGCAGAAGTATGTTTTATTTTAAAGTTTAGCCTAATATTTAATTCAACATTTATTGTAATATTTAATTTAAATTTTAGTTCCAAATGAACTTTAAAATATTTTAATACTCTAACTATAATCTATAATTGCAATTCAAATTAGAAATTACAACTTCAAACATACTCTATTTTGTCTGGACGTGGTAGGTCAGTCAAATCCTTCCATGACAGCTCTGACTTGGAGTGGTTAAAAATAGCTTCGATCTGTAAGGCCAATTCTTCGTTGGACCAACCGTAATAGTCCTGAAATATTTTACCAATTCGTTTTACAAACTTTAAACCATGGTCACTTTTACCTAGAAACAAATGAACTCTTCGAGTGTAGAAATCTAACAAAGTGGCACAATTTGTATTTTCAAGAGCATGAATGGCTTCATATTCCCAAACGTATTCATATTTTCTATCTTTTATTATGTCCCAAGCCTCTGGACCGTGGCGCTCTACCAACATTTTCGACTGTAAATGGCTTAGACCAGATTTTTCAGCAAGGTCTGCAATTTTTTGTAAAGATTCAAAATAGGACTTTGAATCTATTTTTGAATTTAGAAGCTCTTTGGTAGAGCATGGCTTAAACGTTGCCCGATCAGCTTTGCTGAAATGCTTCAAGGCTTCGTCTAAAGCCTCTTCGCACATCAGCCTGTAAGTGGTGTACTTTCCACCCATCAAAAATGTAAAGCCCCTAGGATCAGTAACAACCACGTGATCACGGCTGATTTTACTTTCATAACCTTCACCATCATCGACAAGAGGTCTTACGCCTGAATAACTTGCTACAATTTTGGATTTATCAATGCCAGATAAAGGAAAATACTCTTTAATGATTTTAAGTAAGTAATCGACATCCTCGCTTGAGGTATTTACTAAAGTTGGGTCGTCTTTAAAGTCCGTGTCTGTGGTTCCGATGATCACCATCTCTTGTCTGGGGATGGCAAAGATAATACGTTTTTGCTTATCGGCCGCCATCACAACGGCGTCATCTATGGGGAAATCTAAGCGATTCAAAGTCAAATGCACACCTTTTGTGGGTCTCATTTTTGGCTTCCAGTCGGGAATCAGTTTCTTAGCCACAACGTCTGTCCAAGGTCCAGCAGTGACCAAAATATGACGTCCTTTAAATTCGTACTCTTTGTTATTTATGAGATCTTTGGTTTTAATGACCTTCACCGAAGCATTTGAAACTTCTTCGTTTAAAGATTGAAATTCGCAGTAGGTTAAAAAATGAGCTCCATACTTTGTGGCGTCTCTAGCAATTTCATAAACCAGTCGATCGTCATCCAAATACGCGTCTGAATAAGAAAATGCTCCTTTAAGTCCCCTTGCATTTAGATTTTTAACTCTGGCGACGGCTTGATTAGGCCCTAAAAAACTATGGGCCTTCGGCGAACGAAACAAGGCTAAGGCATCATAAACTAACATGCCCATTTTCATTTTAAGCGGAGAAACTCGGTCACCCTCATACATCGGAATAACGAATTCTAGGGGTCGCACCATGTGAGGAGCAGTTTTAAGAAGGTGATTACGTTCATTTAAGGCTTCAAACACAAGTCGAAATTCAAAGTTTTCCAAATAACGAAGTCCACCGTGGGCCAGCTTCGAAGATCTGGAACTTGTCCCAGAGGATAAATCAGATTTTTCAATACAAAGAACCGATAATCCTCGTCGAGCAGCGTCTCTGGCCACGCCAGCCCCATTGATGCCACCGCCGATCACAATCAAATCATAGGTTTGTGTCTGGGATTGTTTTAAAATTTCATTTCGATCTTTAAACGAAAAACGCGACTTCAATTTTGCCACCTACTGCCACTTTGTTGTTTTGATGAACGAAATTTCAGGTAATTTTTCGATCTTTAACTCTATAAGTTTATGTCCATTCGAATTAGATTCAAAGTCTTGAACAAGACTTTGATGAAAAAATACTTGCTGCAGATGCTTTTCTTTGGCGACTCGAGTGACCGCATCTAAAAGTGTTCGAAACACGATTTCTGAATTTGCCCTAATACTTTCTATCCAAAGACTTTGGGTGTGGCCCCCAAAAAATAAAACAGGCTGGGCCAAGATATACCCTTTAATGTCTTTATTTGCTTCTAAAGTGTGGGCCATGGACCATCCAAGGTTCAGGTAATGGTCTAAGGACTCGTCCCGCCAAGGAGCGGACCAGTTTAGCATAAAGCTTAAAGGATCATCAGATTCAGCTTCTTTGTTTTTTTCGAAGGCTATAATTTTAGGCTTATCGTCTAATCTTAGAACTTTAAGTTGATCAAATTCCATCCTGGCTCCAATCTTTTTTGACGCAGTCATTTTATGTTCATCTTTTATATGTCATAAGTTCGATTTTTTTGTCATTTATATTTTATGAACACTTCTGAATTTTGGGAAAAGCCCTTAAATAAATATTTAAATGAAATCGATGATTACTTATCCAAACAGACTGGTCCCCAGTATGCTGCTTTTGATGCTGACGGCACATGTTGGTTTAATGATGTGGGTCGAGAAGTTTTTCTTCATCAGTGCCAAACCGTTTATAAAGGTAAATGGACTTGGGATGACTACGCAAAACGTGAAATTGAAAATGTTGAAGAAGCCCTTTGGTGGATGGCTGAAATTAACGCCGGTCGAAGACCAGAAGACGTAATTCAAGATGCAAAAAACACGATGGTGGCCAGAAAAAGTTTAAAACTTATTCCCACAACCCAAAAAATAATTTCTTTTTTAAAAGAACGTAAAGTCGAAGTTTATATGGTTACCGCGTCAGTGGCTTGGTCTGTAGTGCCTGCGGCCGCCGAAATTGGAATCGATCGCGATAATATTTTAGGTGTTGAAACCGAAGTAAATAAAAATGGTTTAATAACGACCCATCGTCATATACCATTGACATGGACACACGGAAAAGCGGAAGCGATTTTAAAAGCCACGAAGGGCATTGCACCAATGTTGTGTGGTGGTAATTCAATTAGCGATATTTATCTATTGGATACGTCTTGCAAGTTTAAAATGGGCATAAGATCTGTAGACCCTGAAGAATCACTTTTCGACCGTGAGAACGAACTGATGGCTTTGTGTAAAGAGCGAGGCTGGGTTCATTTTGACTATCATGTTTAAAATCAAATGCTAATCGTGCGGGTTGGGTTTGCCGACGTTCACTAAATAGAAGGCCAACAACATCCAGTACCTACATAGCCTCTAGGTCGGAGATTTCTTTAGGGCAATCATGAGTTAACACTTCAAAAGCGTCTTGAGTCACAAGAATATCGTCTTCTATACGTATACCAAGCCCACGAAGCGCTTTAGGAGCTTGCTCGTCATCTTTTGGAATATAGATGCCAGGTTCTATGGTCAATACATTACCTGCTTCGAATGGGATAGGCTCTGAAAGATCAGACTTATAATACGCACCAACATCATGAACATCCATACCTAAAAAATGCCCCAAACTATGAGGATAGTATTTTACAAAAAGTCTTTTAGAAATAATTTCTTCTTTCGACTGTTTAAATAATTTTAATTCAATCATGTGATCTACTAGCAAAGAGGTCACTTGTTCATTTAAATTTTTGAAATGAACGCCTGGTTTAACCGCTGCAATCATAGTTTTTTGAACATCTAAAATACGTTGATATAAATCTTTTTGTTCTGGGCTAAATTTTTTATTTACAGGGTATGTACGAGTGATATCCGCTGTTAAATAATTATACTCACCACCTGCATCAACTAATAAAAATTCACCATCTTGGCAAATGTCATGATTAGTTTTGTAATGCAAAGTCGTCGCGTGAGTTCCAGAAGCTACTATGGCAGAGTAACCTTCTCTTTGCGCTCCTCTTTTCATGATTTCGTGTAAAAATATGCCGTGAAGCTCACGCTCTGAAATTCCTGGACGAACCGCTTTCATTAATGCTTTGTGGGCATCGGCTGAAATCTGACACGACTTTCTTAACATCTGAATTTCTTCTTCGGATTTTTTCACTCGAAGCTGACCCATTAAATTTAACGAATCTGAAACTGTCATAACTCCTAATCCGCTACGCCCTTTTTTCTTTTGAACAGCTTTTAGAACTTGGTTGAGAAGAATACCGTCTTCAGAACCATATCCCGTGTTGGAATAGACAGTTTGTGAATGGGCTAATAATTCTAATGCCTTCGTAGAAAATTCAGAATTTTCGTAGGCCTCATCCATTGCAAATTCATGTTTTGCGCCTTCAGCCCCAAACAAGAAACCATCCCAAGTCTCTTTTAATGGATCTTTCTTTTGAACAAACAAAACACTCTCGAATTTTTGACCTGGGGAAAAAACAAATATGCTTTCAGCTTCTTCAAACCCTGTTAAATAAAAAAGACTGCTATCTTGACGATGATTGTGAGGTACATCCGAATTTCTATAATATTCAGGAGTTGAAAACAAAATTAAAACTTCATGAGGCTTCATTAATGAAGCTAATTTTGCTCTACGATTTTTAAAAAATTCTAAGTCATAAAGTGCGGATGGGTTAATTTTCATACTATTATTCTACTAGAAACTGTATGTTCGTGCAAATCGAGCAAAAAAATCTTGAGATTTTTCTTCGGAATCTTCGATCATACGTCGTGCGTTCTTAAAATCTAAGGCTAAATGACCTTCAGTCGCAAGATTTAAAGAATGATCTGCTCCCATGGATTTGGGATTTAAGGCATTAATCACTTGGGCCCAAAAATATTTATCGCGTCCTTCAATGGATCCAACGTCTTTACCCCAGTTCATACCCGACGAAGGAATCGCCCCAATGTAAATGATCTTCTGAGCGCCCATAGCTCGCATTTCTTGAACCAGCCCTTTTGCTTCCGTGATAAAAGCCCATGACGAAGATGCAGTTTGCGCTAGTGGAGGAACTTTCATACAGCCTTGCAGGGCCTGAGAAAAGGTACCGCTTTTAAAATAGACCTCTTTGCCTTTTGCAATTTGAATGGCAGGACAGATGAATGAAATTTTAGACTGATTGATACTTCGTCCACGCGTATATTGAGTGATTAAATTTTCGTAAATATCTTCGGACGTTTCTTTAATCGAGCCCCTCAAAAAACCAGTGCTAACGGCATTCGAAAAACTTCCCTGAAAGGCCTTCCAGCGCATGTCATTCACTGCGCCGTTTAAAGCGTAGTTTGCGGCAATCAAGCTTGACCACTCCATGCCTGCAACAACATGAATCGGTATCCTTTGGTCGTTAATGGCCTTTAACGCACCTAAGTGAGCAAGGGAGTATGATAAGCCGGGCCCTAAAATCAAACCTATTTTTGGACGAACGGACTCCTTATCGTCTGACGTGTTAAAAAGTTTATTACGGTTTACCTTTTTTTGGTCTAGCGTTTCATCTTTAGAAGGCTCATTGATCGGGGACGAATCTTTTTTAGTTTTATCTTCGGTGATCAAACCAAAATCAGAGGTCTGACAACCCGCTAAAAATATAAATGCAGTGAGTAATAGATAAAATTTCATAGCCACCTCGAATGGATTTCATTAAAGGTCTCACAAAAATAAAAATATTGCATGGATTTAAATTATTTTTTTAATTAGCTAATTCACTTTTTGGTCACGTAGATAAAAAACTCTATGTTGCCGTCTTTGCCCTCTAATTTTGATGTGAAGAAATCTTTAAATTCCATCTCTTCAAAACCATTCACAAAATCTTTAATTTTATTTTCAACCATTAAAAAATTTTTTTTGTCTTTAACTATGCCTTTTTTATCCAAATCATTTTTAGAAAGTTCAAACTGCGGTTTGACTAAAGCAACAATGTGACCGTTCGGCTTCAAAAGAGAAAGTACAGTCGCTAGCACCTGTGTCAGAGAGATAAAAGAAACATCGATAACGGCAACATCAAATGGAGACTGTTTTATGAATTCAATATTATTACTGGAATTTCTGATATCTAAGTTTTCAAAACATTTAAGATTTTCATATTTTAAAAGATCTTCACTTAATTGATTTTTGCCGACATCAACACCAACGACATAGTCTGCATTGGATTCCAAAAGCACTTGACTAAAACCCCCGGTGGACTGCCCCACGTCCAAACACTTTAAACCTGACACACTCAAATTTAAATGCTCAAGTGCCTTTTTTAGTTTGTACCCTGACCTTGATACGAAATTAGAAATTACAGACTCAATTTTTAAGTGATCCGAATTAAAATGTTCGTCAATTTCAAGGGATGGCTTTGAAACCTTTATCCACACGTTTTCTTTTAAGTTAAAGACGAAGACGTCACCACGCTTTATCAATTCTTCAGCTTGCGACCGAGACCTAACCTTTTGATGCTTCACCAGCCATTGATCTAAACGCATTTACGTTCCACTAAATTTCGGAATCTAAATTTAAAGTTTACGAGTTTCATTATAATCAATCAGTTCTTGGTAAGGTTTTACATTCCATGAAGTACTTAATTCGTTAAGTATTTTCTCTGCGTCTGTTTTGAAGTCATTGTAGATTTTTTTAGTTTCACTTAAGCCTAAAAGCTGAACTAAATTATTTTCTAATTTGATCTCAGAGTCTAGAACGTCATCTTTAAGCTGAAACAAAATCCCTAAAATTAGACTAAAAGTATTAAATTTTGCCAGCGAAATCTTATCTATATCGAATATAAATAATGGCCCCATGCTTGCCGCATTGATCAGGGCGGCAGTTTTTTGCAAATGAATAAATAAAATTTGTTCTTTATCGATTAAGCTATGACCATTGACCTTAGGGTAAGAATTTTTAGTTTCATTGGATTTGATCATAATTTTATTTACAAATAAATCATTGGCCTGTCCAGAAACCATACCTTGGTATCCAGCTCGTTGCGATAATAACTGAACCAATAGTCCTAAATTTTTATGACCACCATAAGCTTTTCCTAACAGTCCAAAAGCTTCAGTCAATAGCGCATCCCCCGCTAATAAGGCTGTGGCTTCGTTAAATTTCTTATGAACTGTGGGCTGACCACGGCGCTCATCATCGTTGTCCATAGAAGGTAAATCATCGTGAATCAAAGAATAAGTGTGCACACATTCAATGGCCATGGCCCAGGGAAGTGCAATTTCAAAATCTTGATTTAAAACCTGGCAAGATGCAAAAGTAAGAAGTGGTCTAAATCGTTTACCGCCAGTGAATAAAGAGTATTCAATAGCAAGACCTAATTCTATGGCCCCTTTTTGAATATTTCTATCAGGCTTCGGAAATAACGAGTTATCAAAATGACTTTCTAAAAATAGAGATTTTATATCAGAGTTGAACTTCGGAATGTGGTTGGCCCAATCTTCAAACAAAGAAGTTTTTAAAACTGGCATTTTATTCCGCAGGACTGAATTTGGATTTTTCGCCCGTAGACGCATTTACCAATAATTCTACTTTTTGTTCGGCAGCATCTAGTTCCGTTTGGCAATCTCTTGAGATGCGAACCCCTTCTTCGAAAAGCTTTAAGGAATCTTCTAATCCTAACTGACCAGATTCCATACTTCTTACGATTTCTTCTAACCTTGATAGTTTAGTTTCAAACGGGTTTACAATTTTATCTTTTTTTTCTGTCATATCATATCCTATCTTATTCTAATCGAGCGATTAAACTCTAGCTTGTGGCGGTCATGCCTATAAAAACTTAAACATCTATCTCTTTAACCTCAGCTTGAAAACTTGATTTAGAAAGTTTAATCCATACCAAATCTTTTACTTTTAAATCTGAAGAGTCTGTCAAAATTTCTCCGCCATGATTATGTTTTCGAACGATTGAATATCCTCGATGCATAACACTTAACGGGCTTAAACTGTCTAAGAGCTCAACTATATTTTTAAATTTACTCTTTTTTCTTTCGAATGCGTTAATGAAAGTTGGATTTAATCTTTCTGCCAGTCGCAAAGTTTTTTGACGACTAAGTTTAACAAAGTCACTGTTTCTAAGAAGTCTTTCAAGACGAACTTTAAGATCTTTGTTTTTTTGCTGAACTAGATTTTTTTGCTTTTGTAAAAGGCGTTCAAAAAAATCGTCACACTTCATTCTTAAATCAGCCAAACGTTTTTTAGGGTCCACTAGTGACCTTTTTAACGCCGTTATCTGGGTTGCAAACGTTCTAATTTTAAAATTCAACAACTGACGGAGCTTTTGCTGATACTTTGAAAGATTATCTTTAATGACATCAACATTTTTAGTCACAAGCTCTGCTGCAGCCGAAGGTGTTGGCGCCCGGACATCACTTACAAAATCACAAATTGTAAAATCAATTTCATGTCCGACTGCAGATACGATTGGTGTTTGACACGCAAAGATAGTTCGCGCCAAAGTCTCGTCGTTGAAGCTCCATAAATCTTCAATAGATCCTCCACCCCTTCCGATGATGGCAACATCAAAGTTCATTCGATCCATTTGCTTCACGGCTTGAGAAAGGCTTTCTGCAGACCCATTGCCCTGGGTTAAAGTAGGTAAAACTGTTATTTCTGCGGCTTTAAATCTTCGACCTAACACTTGGATCATATCTCGCACGGCTGCGCCTGTAGGGCTTGTTATTAAAGCGATTTTTTTTGGAATAAAAGGAAGTTGTTTTTTATGCTCTAAAGAAAATAGACCTTCTTTTTGAAGTTTATTTTTTAGATCTTCGAAAGCCTTTTGCAAGGCGCCTGCGCCCATCGGCTCCATGCTTTCGACATAAATTTGATAGCTTCCACGCGGTTCATAAACTGAAACACGCCCGCGAATTAAAACTTCCAATCCGTCCTTAGGCTTAAAGTTAAGGTCGCGCGTATATCCACGAAACATAACGGCAGAAACCTGACTGGTTGAATCTTTTAATGAAAAATATAAATGTCCCGACGTGTGAGGCTTAAAGTTAGAAAGTTCCCCTTTAAGCCACAACAAAGGAAATTCCGATTCCAGGTTGTTTTTGATCAAGGCATTTAATCCGGAAACCGTGAGCACCTTAGGTTCTTGACTGGGAACGCTTGATTTAAGATCTACGTCTTCATCGGTGATTTCACCTGTCTCAAGCGAAAAGGAAAAACTTTGTTGGTTTTTGGACATGTTTTATTTAATAGCAACTTTTGTTGTTAAAAGACAGTAATGATGTCAATAGCTAAAAGAAATTTATTTTCTAAGACGGTAAAGGACTTCAGACCAGATTTATTCAAAAAGTGTTTCAATAATAAACATCATTTTAAAACAGATGTGGTTTAAAATTTAGGATTTGATATAATTAAAGTTCTGTAGGACTCGCAGATTAAGTAAACCCTACAAGATTATAATAAGGGAGCCGTCCCTGATCGTGGTGTGCAAGCTTGTGTCGCGCTTAATTGCGCAAGTCAAGAAGCCTAAAGCGGTTACCATGGTGCCCACTTTAATATATCGGGTTTACTAGGCTGGTCAGAGTCCTTACAGATTTTTTATTTCAATATTTAATTGATAGATAAATTAAGTTTATATCCAAGATCTGTGAAAAAATCTGATTAACTTTTGTACTACGACGACGTTTTTCGTCAATGTTAACTTGTGGATTTCCTTTTAAATTTGCGAAGCAAATGTAAACATCATAGACAAAAAGATGACTGTGATAAATAAAACCAAATTATTCATGAAACCGATCATAACGACCTTACCTTATTGAGATTGTTCTTTCATGAACTGATTGCATTTATGGTGCCAAATTGCAATTTCAATTTCAATTTCAGTTTCGACTTAGAGTCTCGCAAATAGAAATAATTTAAAATGCTTTATAGCACTTTAAATCAATATTGGATTTGATTATTTGTTGATGAGGTTTTTTAAATTCCCTGTTAATTTACGGGCCAAGGTTTCATCTTTCTGTAAGCCATTCCAGACCCATATAACAGAGCCCCCACAATTAAAAAGCAGAATATTATTTCTACTGATCCTAAAGAAGATAGATCATAGAATATGACTTTTATAACCGAGGCAATCAGCATCAATAAGGACGATTGGGCCAAGATTCGATCCTTAAGCGACCAGCCTAAAAACAAAATCGCTATGGAATATGAGGCCCATAATACAGATACGATTATGGAATCAATAAATTCTGTCTGCAAAGAAAGCCTATAGATACCAAAAAGAACTTCAGCATGAGTTACGAATAACAAACCTTTAACAATCTGCGATTCAGCAGGGATCGCATCCTTTGCAGTAACTGATTTAGCGGCTGATAAATAAATACTTAAATAGGTCAACAATCCCAAAACACCATATGCAAAATTAAATGCGATATGATTTTTTTCGCTATCATTAAACGTCAATAATAGGCACCATACTACCATTAGTCCCACAAGAGCTTTAAGCGGCAGAAAGCCATCGCCATTAGTTTTTGGCTTATACACAATAAAAGCGACCAAAAACATTAATCCCCATAAGGGTTTAAAATCGTCTGGTGTTAAATCTAAAAATAAACTGTGAAAAATAATTATTCCAATTGTTAGAAAAATAGCTTCACGACTTTCAAGCGTTTTGCCCAATCTTTTTTCTGCAAATAAATAGGCTGATAAAATTGATATTGCAATTGCGATTCCCGTCCAAGCGCCAAAGCCTGGATAAAGAACGTTAACCCAACTATAGATGCAAGCGTAGACAATGGTGCCTAAAATCATTAAATGCTTGGATTCGACTTGATTTAAGGACGATTTGTGGAGAATCGAATAGTAGACTGTCGCTGCTGCAAATGTAAAAAATTGTGCGGACTGAACAAAAATAAAAATTAAGGTCATACTTTGATTCGCTTTATCTAGCCCCAACATAGCTACAATTAAAATTGCAAAATACGCAGCTATAGTAAGTACAAATCTTGTATTTAAATAAAGTGCGGCAAGGCAAAAGGATAAATTCCAAACAAGAATAAAGCCTGCAAGAGTTGGCTTATCAATTTTGCCACCCATGACTAATACACTTATATAAGTTCCAGCGATCGCGACCAAAGCAAAAAGTGGGTTTCTGTTTTGAGACTGCAAAAATAAACAAACAACTCCGACTACACTAGCCATCATAAGTCCAACAATTGGTGTGATTAAGTCGTGAATCACGTGGGCTCCGAACCAAGACATATGCAGAACGGCAACCCCAGCTGCTGCAAGCATCGAGGAATATTCTTTATCCGAGAGTTTCGAAATTAATTTGGGACTAAAAATTAAAAATACGCCAAATAAAACTGCGAGCATGACTTGTCTTTCTGGAGTCAACCACCCCGCGTCTATGGTTAGCTTAATGAAAAATACAGCAGCAAACACCATAAATAGAATACCTAAAAAACCCATCCATCCGTAATCGCTGGATAAGTCTTGTTCGGAATTGGCTTTATTTTTAGTGGGTTGATAAATTGCAGATTCATCAACGGTGATTTTGCTTGAGCTATTAACACCTAAGTTGTTGTGTTTGTTAGTCGCAGTTTGCGTTTTAACAGCCTGCCTTGAAGTTTCAGAATCATTATGGATTGTTTGAGGTCTTATGATTTGCGATTGCTCTTCAATGTTTTGAATACGTTTTTCTAAACTGTCTAATTTATTGATAATAATTTGCACTGATTGCTGGTCCATTAGCCCCACCTAAATTTGATTTAATACAGTGTAAGAGGAATTGATGATTTACTGAATCCTTGGTCTAAGGGGCGTTTTATATCTAGGCCAAGGTCTTAGCTTGATTAGATTCATTTTAACCGTTTCATTTTGAGACATCTAAACTTTGAGTTTTGAAAGTGACACATTTTGGCACTGCCATTGCTATATAGTTCTTGTGAATGATGTTTTTACAGGGGAAACGCAATGAAACACAGTAAACTGTCAAATAAGTTAACACTAGACAAAAAATTATTTGTTTTGATGATAACTTTCACCGTAGCGGTGATGAACATAAGTATCACGAATGTTGTGGCTGAAGAACCAATTCGACCATCGGTTAGAATTGCACCCGACGGTACAATTGATATTAATGGTAACGAAGATTCTGATGACGAGGCTACGACAGCAGATGAATGCGAAAAGATAAACGACGATTTAAACGAGAAACTTCGTGAGATGAATCAAGCATGTTCGGCAACTAGCTTCAGAGGCAACTGTCTTGAAGCCTTACTTTCATGTGATCAGAACATGTCTGGTCCAGAAAGTTGTGATGCTTTGAAAGACACTTTGGGAGCTATTTCTACTGAAGATTATAAGGATCAAGTTAAATCAGAAAAGGATCGACTTGAAAAGCTTGAAGACAGAAAAGCTGAACTTTTAAAACTTAAAAGTGATGAACAGGAAAAGCTTGATAAAATGAATTCTGAAATAGCTGATCGAAAAATGAAAAGACAGGATTTAGAAAAAGATCTGAAAGACTCTCTAAGAGATAGTGATCAAGCAACAGCCAATACAATTAACGGTATCAGAGCGCAAGCTGGCGAACTTCAAACTCGAAGAGATGCTGTGTTCTCGCAACTAATGGATCAGAGAAGACAGATTGGTGAATTTATGTTGAAAGAGCAGTTAACTTGTAATCAAAGCGCTCGCGAAGAAGCAAAAGAGTTTTATACTTACTTAAGAATGTGCTCTGAAGGGCGAAAACAAGGCTGTAACTTAAGTCTTCAAAGTTTAGTTGTAAACGGAAACAGTAGCTATTCAGCGATGGCCAACAAATTTAAAAGACAGAAGGCTAAAGAGTGCATGAGAACGGATTCAAGCTCAGACTTTGCGATAAAACACAGAGCATTTATGTCACAAATTGATTTAAATAAAGATATTTTGAATGCAACTAATAAATCAATTAATGACAAAGCTACTGAACTAAATCGTGCCATACAAGTCGCAGACGCTCAAGGCAAGTTAGCGAATACCGAACTTACTATTCAAGCGAACAAAAGTATCAACGCCCATGAAGAAGAAACACAAAGGTTAATGAACAGAGCGCTTATGATAAACGGTAATCTTAATGCATACGATAGAGAACTTGCCTCTGCTGAGTCTTCTGTAAAGCTTCAAGAAGACGTTATCGATGAGTTAAAAACGGGAAGTTCAGGCACAAGTGGTGAAGAGCTTGCGAATTTAAGAAATGCCCACATGGATGCAGAAAGTTTAATCTCTGAAGCTCAAGAAGCGCAAGCACAGTGTGGTTGCACTAGTGAGATCCAAAGAATCTCTGACAGAAGCGGATTAAACTTTTGTGATTCGGGAACTGCAGAACCAGCTGATGTTCCAGTATTCGACGACGGTGCAATTTAAAATACAAAAATTTTTTACAAAGAAATGATTGCAACTTTGAAAAACCCCCAGCATGGGGGTTTTTTCTTTTTAATTGGTGCACAGCGAATTTTTCATTTTTAGCCAAAGTTTAACCAAAGATAAGTTGCTCCAAGGAAGTTTCAAGTGATAAATTAATATGTCAATTCATATTGATTCACCTTGGAGCTACTTTATGTGGAAATACATCATTGGTTCAATAGCCGCTTTGATTGTTGGCGGATTTATTGTTTTATGGTTTGTGATTGCAAGTTTTTCTTCGAAGCTTCCTAAAATTATCACAGTGCAAGATTACACTCCTTTAAAAGTCACCGAAGTTTTTGATCGCAATGGCGAAAAGATTGGTGAGTTTTTAAGAGAAAAAAGATCAGTCATTGAAACTAAAGACTTACCTAAATATGTAAGCCAAGCATTCATCGCTGCTGAAGACTCTGAATTTTATGAACACACTGGCGTTAATCTTCAAGCTATCTTAAGGGCAATGATTGCAAACTTAAAAGCAGGAAAAACAGTTCAAGGTGGATCAACCATCACCCAACAGGTAGCTAAACAGATTTTATTAACTTCGGAAAGAAGCTTAGATCGTAAGATCAAAGAAGCTATTTTAGCCAGAAGAATGGAAAAAGACTTGAGCAAAGAAGATATAATGTATCTTTACCTGAACCAAATTTATTTTGGTCAAGGCGCTTATGGTATTGAAATGGCAGCCCAAGTTTATTTTAAAAAGTCAGCCAAAGACTTAGACATTCACGAGTCCGCCATGCTTGCCGGTTTACCTAAAGCGCCTTCTGCATTTTCCCCGGTTACAAATCCAGAACGCGCTAAGATCAGACAGAAATATGTGTTATCACGAATGGCAGACGAAGATTTTATCACGGAAGAGCAAAGATTAGAAAATTCTGACAAGGATCTTAAAGTTTTTTTTAAAGAAGATTACAAAGACTTCGCACCATTTTATTTGGAAGCGGTGAGATTAGAACTGATCAAAGAATTTGGCGAGGATCAAGTTTTAGATAAAGGCTTAAAAGTTTACACATCTTTAGATTTAGAAAAACATAAAGCTGCCCAAGTAGCTCTAAAAAAAGGTGTTGAAGATCTTGATAAACGCCAGGGCTATAGAGGATCACTTGGGAAGCTACAAACGGAAGCGGATATATTAAATTTTATTGCTGAACAAAGAACGGAGCTGTTAAACAAAAAAGCACCGTTTATCATTATTGATTCTAAAGGCAAAGTGATTCAAAAAGGTGATTTAATTTTTGATGAATCTGCCAACTTAGTTGTTAAACAAACCGCAACTTCCGACTTACCAACATATTTAGATGTACATGAAATCACAAAAGGTGTTGTCTCGCGCGTTGATGATAAAAATGGTTTTGTTGAAGTTTTAATTCCAGACAGCATTGGTCTAATAGATTTTGAAACTATGAAATGGGCCCGCGAGCCAGATCCTTCAACAGGTTCCAAATTTTCTGAATTGGATAGACCTTCGCAAGCTTTAAGAAAGGGCGACATCATTTTAGTAAAAATTATTGCAAAGAATTTCAATGTCGAAAAATTTGTTAAGCTTGATAAAAAAATAAAATCACAAAATTATTCCAACACGAATTACGTTCATTTAGAACTTGAACAAATTCCACAAGCTGATGGCTCTTTAATCTCTATTGATCAAAAGACTGACGAGATCATCGCCATGGTTGGTGGTTATGATTTTGCAAAATCTGAATTTAACAAAGCGATTCAAGCGGCCAGACAAACAGGATCGTCATTTAAACCGATTGCTTATGCGTCCGCATTGGATTCCGACAAAGGATTTCAGCCAAATACGCTTGTTTTAGATATACCGATTGTATTTAAGGAAGAGGATAAAGAAAAATCTACTAAAGACGAAATTATATACAGTAAATACAAACCAGCTAACCATTCGAAAAATTTTAAAGGTGAAGTTCTGCTTAGGGACGCCCTTCTTCAATCTTTAAACTTACCTACCATTAGAATCACAAATAGTGTCGGTGTAAGTTGGGTTTTAAATTATGCAAGACGCTTAGGAATTTTTTCGCCTCTGAATCAAGACATCACACTTTCTTTAGGTTCAAGCGGAGTTACACTTTACGAAATGACTAAAGTCTATTCTCAGTTTGGTCGGTTGGGGAAAAAAGTACGGCCAATCATAATTAAGAAAGTTGAAGATGAAAAAGGTGAAGTCCTTTTAGAAAACTACACTTTAGATCGACGCTTTTCAGAAGAGATTTTAAATAATGAAGAGCAATGGAAAGAGCGGGTTTTGACTAAACAAATTTTTGGTGACGTAAAAAATATTTTTTCGTTTCCAGATGAAGATCAATTGATCAAACCTCAGACCGCCTACATCATGACGAATATTCTTCAGGGCGTAATCGAGGACGAGGGTGGAACTGGTGGTTCGCTTCGAGGATTAATTCCTCATCCTATCGCTGGCAAAACCGGCACAACAGATAATTACTTCGATGCTTGGTTTATTGGGTATTCGCCGCTGATTGCCACTGGCGTATGGGTTGGCTTTGAGCAAGAGCGTTCACTTGGACGCGGTGAGGTTGGCGGCCGTGCTGCTTTACCCATTTGGGCGCAATACATGAAAGCCGCTCACAAAGACCTTCCGTATGTAGACTTTCCAGTCCCGAATGGTATTGTCTTCGCAAAGATAGACACACTAGACGGCAAGCTTGCGACACCAATGTCTAAAAAGACATTTGATCAAGCGTTTGAACAAGAATTTGCACCTACGGAAAAGACAGACGCTGGTGAAACAATTGATGAAAAAGAATTTCTTAAGGAAGACCTTTCAGGATGACAAATATAATACTTAAAGGAATTAAGCAGAATAATTTAAAAAATATTGATGTTTCGATTCCTTTAGGTTCATTCACGGTCATCTGCGGCCCTAGTGGATCAGGTAAAAGTTCTCTAGCTTTTCAAACTTTATTTGCTGAAGGTCAAAGACGATACATAGAATCTTTATCGAACTATTCTAAACAGTTTATCAACAAAGCCCCCAAACCTGACCTTGAAGATGTGGAAAACATTCCACCGGCAATTGCTTTACAACAAAAAAATAGTATCAAAAATTCCCGGTCCACGGTCGGAACGAATACTGAGCTCTTAGATCATATTCGAATTTTATTTGCTAAAATTGGAACTGCACGCTGCCCTAACCATCATTTAAAGCTTCAGCCATACACACCCGTAAGTGCAGCTGAATATGTGGTTGAGAACTTAAATAATACTCGCGGATATATTTTAATGCCGGTGTATTCGAGTTTAGTTTCTTACAAAGATAAAGAATTGCTAAAAGTTTTAATTCAAGAAGGTTTTTTACGTGGGGCTACTTTTGGCTCAGAAAAATGGAAGAAACCAAATTCATTTTATAATACAGATGAAATCCAAATTTTTGATTTACAAAGCCCTGAAGCTCTAGATTTCATAAATGGTGATTTTTACGTAGTGATTGATCGCTGTGTCGTTGATGAATCTGAATTCGGCCGCGTGTATGACTCAATTTACCTATGTTACAGCAGTTACTTAAAAATCCATCACCAAGACACTTACGGAGATTGTTTTTTTTGGATCACTGGTGGCGAACATGATAAACAGCTCCATCGTTTTAGCGAAGAAAATTCTTGCCCTATCTGTGATTACAAATTTCCTACATTCACCCCGCAACTTTTTAGTTTTAACAGTCCATTGGGAGCATGTACAGATTGTAATGGATTTGGAAATCGTCTTGAAATAGATGAAAAAAAAGTAATTCCTTTTCCTAATAAAACTTTAATGGAAGGTGCGATCACCCCGTTTGCAATGCCTTCGGGTCGAGCCGACTTCAAAAAATTAATCAAATTTTGCGAATCCGAAAAAATCAGTTTACATACCCCTTGGGAAGAACTTTCTAAAGCTCATAGGGATATGGTTTGGATTGGTCATAAAAAGTGGTTTGGTGTTTTAGGATTGTTTGAATATTTAGAAACTAAAAAATATAAAATGCATGTTCGTATTTTTTTGGCCAGATACAAAAGTTCTTTCCTTTGCCAAACTTGTTTTGGAGATCGATTAAAACCTGAAATCAAAAAAATTACGTTTAAAGATTTAAATATTTCGGAAATGACAAAATTTACTTTGGTTGAACTTAAAACATTTTTTGAGAACATAGCTTTAAGTGAATACGAAAAGCTTTTGTGTAAAGAAGTTTTAGAACAGATTCGTTTTCGATTAGAATATTTGTACAAAGTGGGTCTTGGGTACTTGTCCTTAGATCGATTGACCAGAACTCTTTCGGGCGGGGAATTTCAACGTATGAATTTGGCCCATCAGTTAGGTATGGGGCTATCTCAAACTTTATTTGTACTCGACGAACCCACCATAGGACTTCATCCTAAAGACAATGACCGCCTGATTGAAATTTTAAAAGATCTTCATGAACTGGGTAACACTCTGGTGGTTGTGGAACATGATCACGATGTGATTCAACAAAGTGAGCGCATTTTGGAATTGGGGCCAGGGTCAGGTCATAAAGGTGGCGAGATTGTTTTCGACGGGACCACATCTGAATTTCTAAAGTCCGATAGCCTAACTGCAAATTTTTTAAAATCCCTATCGACATGGTCCCCGGCTCGCGAAGTCAGAGGCTTAAGTAAAACCGAACCGGTCATAGAGTTAACGGGAGCTAAAGGCCATAATTTAAAGAATGTGAACTTAAAACTTCCCTTGAAAAAATTCGTAACGATCACGGGGGTTAGTGGTTCTGGAAAATCCAGTCTAATCACACAAACTTTGTATTCAGCTATTGCTTACGGTTTAAAAATTCCTGCCGACCCTGCTTTAGAATTTAAAACCATCAAAGGCCACGAAGATATCAAAAATATTATTTTGATGGATCAGGCACCTGCCGGAAAAACATTACGATCCAGCCCAGCGACTTACTTAAAGATTTATGACCACATTAGAAATTTATTTTCTACAACCCGAGAAGCTAAGTTTTTTGGGTTTAGTCCAGGTACGTTTAGTTTAAATGTTGATGGTGGACGCTGCCCTACATGTCGAGGCGTTGGATATGAAGCGGTAGACATGGTCTTTATGGATGACCTTTTGATTTTATGTGAAGACTGCAAAGGAAGACGTTTTAGAGACAATGTTTTAAAGGTCACCTTCAATAATAAAAATATTCACGACGTCTTAGAGATGACAGTCGAAGAAGCTTTTAAATTTTTTGTGGCCTACCCAAACATTAGAAAACCCTTAAGTGTTCTAAAAGAAGTTGGTCTAGAACATTTAAAGATCGGTCAATCATTGTCCACTTTAAGTGGTGGTGAAAACCAGCGACTAAAATTATCCAAACAGTTCTTAAGCCACGAATTTAAAAATGGAATGTACATTTTAGACGAACCCACAACTGGACTTCACTTTCGTGAAATTGAAATGCTTCTTAAAGTTTTACATAAATTGGTTGAAGGTGGAGCGACAGTTATCTTGATTGAACACAATCTTGAGATCGTTAAAAATTCTGACTGGGTCATCGACATTGGTCCAGAAGCTGGCCAAGGCGGAGGCCAAATTCTTTTCGCCGGCACCCCAACCGACCTAACAAAACAAAAATCTCATACCGGCAAGTACCTAAAATCCTATATGAATTTATAAACCTTCCAAATGTTAACTTAATTTCTAGATTCGTTTGGTCCTCTATATTGGGCTCGTTGGCATGAGGCCTTGCACTTAGAACTCTAAACGTCATTTTTATAATGGAAATAGTCCCTTTAAAATAGGACATGCCTTGGCACTCGGCCTTGCGATTAGAAAATCAGAGGGTAATTATTTACAATCTAAAAAGATTATAAATAATCCCCTCTGATTTTCTAGCAAGGCCTCACGCCAACGAGCCTATTTTAAAGGGACTATTTCCATTATAAAAATGACGTTTAGAGTTCTAAGTGCAAGGCCAAATGCCAATGGTTGTCCTAATATAGAGGACCAAACGAATCTAGAAATTAAGTTAACATTTGGAAGGTTTATAAATTCATAGGATTTTATGTGCTTGCGGTGTGGGATTTTTTGGATTGTATCGAATTGGTACGCCGTCTAGAAAAGAACAGCGAGGGAGCGTTCACAAATTAATTTATTTGTATGTAAAAATAACTATTTTTGTTTGTCTTAAATATCCGTTTTTGTTGATTTTTTAAGAATTTAATTGCTTAATTTATTCACAAATAAAATGAGGTCTATATGGAATTTCGTAGGTTCCCCGAAAAGTATGTAAGTCTAAAACGGAGGACTCAAATGAAAACAAGTAAAAAATTAGTACGCATAGTGGCAGCAGCCGCTTTATTAATGAACTCAGCATGTTCTGATACATCAAGCAATTATGCCAATGTTTCTTTACGTTTATCTGATTCACAAATGACATCCAATAACAGCGTTTTGTCTTTATTTTTGCCGCAGGCAAAAGCCGCTGAATATGGTGACATAGTAATATGTTTAGAAAGATTAAGATTTGAATTACCTGAGGGCGTTGAAGACGAATTACAAGATGATGTTGAAGCTGATGATGATATTGAGGCTATTAGCGAAAATTCATCAGATGATGATATGGAAGATTTAGACGAGGATTCATCAGAAGTTGAGATAGAAGACAGTATTGATTTTGAATTCGACGATGTGGTTTTAGATCCACAGGGAACTGATTTGGGCGAAATTCAAGTTCCAGTAGGAACGTACTCAAGAATTGAATTTGATTTGGATAGCGATTGTCTTAGTGGAAAAAGCATTCAAATTACTAATCTCAACGGTTCATTTTCAACAGACGAAGAAGTAACAATTAGATTTGAGGGTGAATTTATAGTTTCTGAGGGCGTTCAAATTGTACTACCTTTAGCAAATATAATCGCGGCACTCGATGCTTTTAATCCAATCTCATCAATTCAAGATGATATCGACGAAGAGCTAGAAGATTTAATGGAGTCACTAAGCATTTCGGTTGAAGACGACGACGATAGCAATCTGTAATTTTTAGGATGACCAAACAATTTTAAAAAGAACATAATTAGTAAGGGATAGTATGAAAAAGCCAGATATTTATAACTATCATGACTACAAAGAGTTCATAAAAGACTGTATGGAATATGTTAAAGTCGAATATGGATTATCACAAAAAAAAGTTGCCGATACATCAAATGTTTCGGCAGCTTTATTGAGCATGATTCTTTCTGGCGAAAGAACGATTTCAGAAGAAGTGATCGATAAATTAAGCTACGTTTTTAAACTTACAACATCCGAAAAAAACTTCTTAAAACACCTTAGAGTCCTTGCTGATTCAAACTCATTAGATGATCGAAAAAATGCAGTCAAAAGCATGGCGGGATTTAAAAAATACAAAGGTAAAAACGACGACGAAGTTATCAATTATAGTTACTTATCCAAGTGGTACAATGTCGCGATTCGCGAACTCACTGAATGTAAAGAATTTAAGAATGACCCAGATTGGATTTTTGAGCGCTTACAATTTAAAGTGTCAAAAAAGAAAATTAGGGAATCCTTAAAGTTTTTAATAGATAATGAATTTTTAAAAATAAATGAAGCTGGCGACCTTACACAAACCGAAAGAAGCTTAGTTTGCAACAAGGAAATATATCGTTTGGGATTAACCGAAGCTCACAAGCAAATGTTTGAACTTGCGACTGAATCTATAAAAAATGTTCCCCGCGAAAAGCGTTGGCTTATCGGTAAAGCCCTACCGGTTTCTGCTGAACAATTTGATCAGATTGTAAAAATATTGAATGAAGCTTTTGATAAGATTGAAAATATTAAAAACGAAAAATCTAAAAACGATTCTGTTTATCAAATCAGTATTGCTGCATTTCCATTAGCTTTAAATTCAGGAGAAAAAAAATGAAATACGCGTTCGGGATTTTAATTTTACTTATTTTAGGTTGTAATGATAATGGAAATACCACTTTAGGTAACCCTCTAGTTTCTCTAAAGATTGCCCCTTATGTTGCGCCAGTAACAATGAACAAGGTCACTTCGCTGGCTGTGTCTGAACTGCAATTTTGCGTCAAACGTTTACGTTTTAAAAAAGAAATGGAAGAGACAGATATTGATGTTGATAATGATGAAGACAATATCGATATCAATTTAGGCCTCATAAATATCAATCCTTTGGGAAGTTTAATCACTGAAGTTGCTGTTCCGGCAGGAGTGTACACAAGAATTGAATTTGACTTAAGACCAGATTGCGCTGGAAGTTTAAGTCCGGCAGTTTATTTGGATAACGACAACGATTCGGGTGTGCCATTTGCATCTAATGATGAAATCACTATTGAATTTAACGGAATAATTAACTTGAATTCAAGAACAGGCATTAGCTTCACTATCGATCGCATCATCGCCGCCTTAGACTTGGTAACTAGCGCAGATCAGATTCAGGGCGCTCTAGAAAATATTAACAACGAAGGTGACTTTGCGGAAGATCCAGATTAGTTCCTCAAATTGCTATTGCTGCTAAACGCACCCATGCACTTTTTGCCAGTCCTAGTTAGAGCGCTTGTGTCCTTGCATTAAAATCCCCTTATCCAATTCCGGTCTGAAGTCTGAGGACGTCTCTTTTTTACATGATAAAATATAGTATCTTGATCTAACTGAAACTTTTCTTTTTCCATCTGAATATTAAGATCTAGCAAAAGTTTTAATTCATTTTGGATTTTAAAATACATAACCATGGTCCAGGATTTAAAACCTAGACCAGTGTATTTTGTTTTTGCACTCAAGCTGTCTAAGATTTAGTCGATAAGATCAATGTAAGGCTTTTAGGTAGTATTGTTCATATCAATGACCAAACTATCAACACAGGGAGAAAGGCGAATGATCAATTGGGATGAGTTTGAACACATTCACGTTATTAGAAAATTAAAACAAATTGTTGGTTCGTGGTGGAATATTGATATCGTTTTTACGGACGATCGTGGGAAATTAAAAATCAATTCAATTAACGGCAGCACGTTTTTCAATCCGTCATCAACATCATTATTTAAAAAAGATAGTGTTATAGATAGCCTTGGGGATTGCATCAATAAAACCATTCAAGATTTAAAACTTTCTGACAACAGATTTGCGTTAAAAAAATGGGATGCTGTTGGTTATGACATCGCTGTGTTTCCAATCATCATCGAGAATGATTTTATGGGAAGTGTAGTAGCTGTTGGATTTTTAAAAGACAATTTAGAGCCAAATAGACTTGCAGACGTTAAAGAAAGATTAGCTATTTTTGGATTAGGACAAAATGAAATCGAGGAATCAGTTTCTAAAATCAATGTTGTGCATGAACAAGATCGTGAACACTTTGTTGATTTGATGGAACTCGTTAGCCAAGAGGTTATCACCTTACATTTAGAAATTACAAGTCGCCAAGACCGCATTAATGAACTGAATAAAGAGCTTGGAAGTCGCTATAAGTATGACAACATGATTGGTAAATCAAAAGCTATGCAGGGCGTTTATACTTTACTTGATAAGATTAAAAATTCTGAAACTACAGTTTTAGTATTGGGCGAAAACGGAACTGGTAAAGAACTTATAGCAAAGTCTATTCATTATAATTCGCCAAGAAAAGATAAAGCCTTAGTCACATTAAACTGCTCTGCATTTAATGACAATTTACTTGAAAGTGAACTTTTTGGTTATGTTAAAGGATCGTTTACTGGTGCGTTCAAAGATAAAAAAGGTTTATTTGAAGCCGCTCACCGTGGAACATTTTTTCTGGACGAGATTGGTGACACTTCACCACAAATGCAAGTTAAACTTTTAAGAGTGTTACAAGACGGAACATTCACTCCAGTAGGTTCAACAGAGACTAAAAAAGTTGATGTTAGAATCATTGCTGCGACCAATAGAAACTTGAAAGAGATGGTTGAAAATGGCGAGTTCAGAGAAGATTTATATTACCGATTGAACGTTATTAATCTTCCAGTTCCTGCCTTAAGAGAAAGAAAGGAAGACATTCCATTATTAGCAGAGGCTTTTTTAAATAAAGACGCTAGTGACGCAAATAAAAAAATAATTACTAAGCGTGCTTTAGAAAAACTTTATGATTTTCATTGGCCAGGTAACGTTCGTCAGCTTCAAAACGAAATGAGCAGAATTTTAGTTCTTAGTGCTAACGAATCTAAAATTACAGCGGATATGCTTTCGCCATTAATTACTGAAGCCACCGAGACTTCAAAAATTCAAGGCACACGAATCTCTGGTAAGTTAAAAGACGCTTTAGAAGAACTTGAAAGAGAAATGATTCGCGAAGGCTTAAGACGCACTGGCTGGAACAAATCACGACTTGCAAAAGAGCTTGGAATCAGTCGTGCAGGACTGATTATGAAGGTCGAAAAGTACTCGCTCGAAAAGCGCACCATAGCGAAATAATTTCATAACTTGTGTTTAGAGATCAGTCGAATTTTTGATCTCTAGGCGTCAAATCTAAAAAACTGGACTATGAATTTGGCTTAACCTTTGCTTTAAGGTTATCACAAATGGATACAAGTTCAGGACGTTTTCTACAGTTGGCATCGGTTAATTCCAAATTTTCACCTTCCTCAGAGCAGAAGGCGCTGCAAAGCTTATTACGACTCTTCAAAAATACTTTTGAGTATCGAACAAAAGCTTTAATGACGACGACTGATTCTGCTCTGTTCAAATACTTCGAAGATAAACGTCCACCCTACCGAGTTCTTAAAGGTGGAAAGACTGCAGTGGTTCCAGTTTATCAACCCTCGGAAGAACTTTGGGGTATTTTACAAATCCAATCTTTAAAAAATATCGACAAACCCACAATGGATAAGGTCAGAAAAGCGATTAATGACATTTTGGTTCCTGCAATCAAAAAACCTAATTTTTCCAAGAAAGTTAACCCTTGTGACCAAATTAATATTTATCTTAATTTGGAAAACCCAGATGATGGGATTAAGATTGCCCTTGAAATTTTAGATAATTGTTCAAAAACGTTTATGATCTATTGGGATGCTTTGACACCTTCGCCTCATCGAATCAGTGATCTTTATGATCTTAAGGACACATTGATTTATGTTAAGGAAATCATGTCCTTAACGCCCGAGCAAAGAAAGTTGTTTGCGTTGTACTTAAATTTACCTAAAAAACTTAGAGGCGCTCAGATTGTGTTTTCAAGCTCAAGCCCATTTATGGATATAAAACATCTTCTGCACGGTGAAACGTTATTTTTAGAAGCCTTGATGAAGCACAGAGTGGATATTGATTTCAGATTCGAAACTAAGTTTAAGTCCCAAATCATTGAAAAAATTAGCTCTAGTATCCATAACGAAACTAACTTAAGTCATTTGATATAAAAAGTTATGCTTGATAATGCTGTAGAGCACGGAAGCTAATCATTGTGCTCGATAAACTTTAAACGCTGATCTGAATATCGAAAAACGGCCTAAAGAACAATAACTTAACATTATCGATCACAGACAAAGACCTTGTTAAATTCTTAAACAAAGTCTAGAATTTTCATATGTGCCCTGAACTCAGAGATAACCCATCAACCTTAGATTTTCTTAAAAAACATATTTCGGTCAATCAAATCAAATTTCAAAATCTTGCTGGTGATGCTAGTGCTCGAAGATATATTCGTATCTATAATTTAACAGGTAGTTACATTTTAATGATCTTTCCTCTATCTGAACAAAAAATGGGAACGAATTTTTTAGATATTCAAGCCGAGCTTCAAAAATTTGGATGTTATGTTCCTCAAGTATTGGGCCATGATTTTAATCAGGGTTACATTTTACTCGAAGACTTAGGCGACTTAACGTTAGAACGTCGATTTTATGAAAATCAAAACTTTTCGAAAACAGCGCCTTACTACTATAAGTCTTTAGATGAAATTATAAAAATCCATAAAATTAAAATTGATAAAACATCTAAAGCTCCGTTTTTTCATATTCAGTTTGATACCGAAAAATTACTTTGGGAATTAAACTATATGAAAAAGAATTTATTGCAGGATTTTTTCAATCTTAAAATGACGCCTGATTTTGTTTTAGAATTAGAGTCCGAATTCAAATCTATTTGTGATCACTTAAGTCACCTTCCCCAAGTCGTTTGTCATCGGGATTATCATTCTAGAAATATCATGCTTCATCGTGATCAAACTTACGTGATTGATTTTCAAGATGCCAGACTTGGACCATGTCAGTATGATTTGGTCAGTTTGCTTCGTGATTCTTATGTGGATCTAACAAACGAACAAGAAACTGAACTTTTAAAATACTATTTTGACCAAGTCTCGAACGAAATCACTATGGATTGGGATAGCTTTATCAAGAATTATAAAATTCAAATTCTTCAGCGAACACTTAAAGCCTGTGGAAGTTTTTCTAGTTTTTATAATCAAAAAAAAGACACTCGATACTTAAAGCATATACAGCCTACGTTGCTTAAGACAAAAAAAATACTTTTTGATCTTCAAGGTCATGACGTTTTAAAAACACTTTTTAATGAGTTCAAGATAGAAACTATCGAGAGTGTAAAGTTATGAAAACTTTCCTACTTGCAGCTGGACTCGGAACTCGCTTAAGACCCTTCACCGAGACTACTGCAAAGCCTGCAATACCTTTTTTAGGTTTACCTCAGATTCTCTACTCATACCATATTGCCAAAGAGCTTGGCTCTGATGAATTCATCTATAACACTCATCATAACCCAAACTCGGTGAACGATGTGTTTAAAACTTTCGAAATAAAAAGTAAAAACTATTTCGAAAGCACGATCTTAAATAGCGCCGGTGGCTTAAGTCATGCGCGAGAAAGTTTAATCAATGAAAATCATTTTTTTGTCATGAATGCAGATACACTTTTTATCTACGAAAATGTAAACCTACTAAAAACCATCATTTCCGAACACAAATTAGAAGACCGGCTTGCAACATTATTCACTATTCCAAAAGAGGGTTGCGGCATTGAATTTACAGGAATCGAAGCTGACAAAGATAAAAACTTGATCAACGCTGGACTTATCAAAAATCTATATTCAAACTCAGATGAATCCGAAACAAAAAATAAATCGCAGAATTTTTCGCACTTCATTGGATTTTATATCTTTTCGAATCGAATTTTTTCTCACCTTACAAATAAACCAGACAACTTAATTTATGACATCCTTTTAAAAATTCCAAAAAGCTCTTCTACAAAAATAAAAGTTGAAGTTCTAAATCAAGTGAACTGGTATGAACTCGGGACCATTAAAGACTACAAAACAAGTCACTTGATGCTTTCTAAAGACGTGGACTCTACCAAAAACAATTCATTCACTCGAACTCACAATTACT
>JANODG010000077.1:0-21245 GCA_031412575.1 Bdellovibrionales bacterium | reverse complement strand
AAAAGGATTTATATGAAAACAAACCAAGATAAAAAGATCATCAGTGATCGCGCCCCAGAACCTGTAGGCGCGTATCCTCATGCAAGGCGCGTTGGTGATTTATTATATTTATCAGGTGTAGGCCCCAGAAAAAGAAATTCTAAAGAAATTCCAGGGGTCACTTTAAATGATCGAAAAGAAATTGTTGCCTATGACGTCGAAGTTCAAACCCACAGTGTCATCAACAACATCAAAACGATTCTTGAAGATTCTGGCTTAACCTTAAAAGATTTGGTCGACGTTCAAGTATATCTTACAGACATGAAAAAGGACTTTACAGTTTTTAACAAGGTTTATGCTGAATACTTTGATGTAGAGACAGGTCCCTGTCGCACCACTATCGAAGTGGGCGCCCTACCTACTCCTATTGCTGTAGAAATTAAGGCCCTAGCTAAATTTTAATTAGGTTTAAAAACTAAATAGATGTATATTCACCCATCGTATGGAGATAAGAATTATGTCTGAAATTAAAATTTTAAAGATACTTACAAGTTTACTGTTCACACTTATTTTTTCTTTTTCAGTTTCCGCAGAAGATTTAGAAGATCAATATTTAATCAAAGAACTTTCGACACTTTTAGAAAATAGCAGTTTAACAGCCGTTGAAGTCCGTCAAGGTTGGGTGGTTTCTTCATCCATCATCAGATGTTCAATTCCTGAAGGAACCATTGATATTAACGATGAAACATATTGTGCCATTGATACGGTCGATCTAACGACTTCTAACGAAGAAATTATTGAAGATCCAAAATTGACAGAAAAGTTGATTCCTCTTCTTGAAAAGAATAGCACTGCAGTATCTTTTGATGTTGGCCAAGGTTGGTATGTTTATTCAGCTTACTTAAGATGTTACAATCCAGCAGGGACTATAAATCCGAATGACAAACTATACTGTGCTTTAGAGCCCATTTAATTTTTTTTCCAGAACACAATTAACATTTCATATTTGATCTAATAAATCTAATTTGATTTATAATTTTGCCAAACTTCTTTTAAGGCCTGAAGTTCTTCGGCCCAATAATTGTAGTCCAAGTATTGTGGAAAAAGTTGTTTAAAACTGGGGTCATCCCAACGTTTTGCAATCCAACCAGCATAATAAATTATTCTTAAACCTTGAAGTAAAGGAATGTATTTAAGTTCATTCACATTAAATTCTCGAAGCTCGTTGTAACCTTGCAGTAAACTGTCTAACTCTGGATTTGTTTTAGGACTTAAGTTTTTATTGTCAGACAACAACATCCACATGTCTTGAATTGCGGGGCCATTACAAAAATCATCAAAATCTACAAAGAAATATTCTTTTTCGCCTTCGATAGGATCGGTTTGTAAAATGTTACCTTTATGACAATCCCCATGAATTCTTAAATAATTTAAGTCGGGTAAAATTTGATAAAGTTCATTTAAAATCAAATTTGCAACTTCAAAGTAACTTTCTCGAACTTCAGGGTAAATGAAATTCGAAATAAAATCTAAGCTGTCATCCCCGAAAGTTTCAGTGTCAAAAAATAATCTGCTTTCTGCCACAGACTGTTCGCCGACATTATGAAGTCTGGATAAAGTACGGCCGATACTTTGTAAATGTGATGGGCTTAATTCTTGTGGCATACGACCATAAGCTTTTGGAAACAGAGTAAATAAAATGCCTTTTTGATCAAAGACAGTTTTGTCTTTAAAAACATAAGGACTTACCGCTTTGATGCCGGCCTGGTTTAAATCGAATAAAAATTGATGCTCTTCGTTTATGGCTTCCATGGACCATCTTAGAGGACGGTAAAGCTTTACAATCACAGATTTATTTTTTTGTTGCTCAGACGCTCCATAGGACATTTCCGATTGCAATAGATCGTGGCCAGATTCTATTTCGACATCGAACACACGGTTTTCATAAGAATTTAACTGGAAGTATCGCCCGGTGACTTTAAGCCCCAAGCTTTCAACGGCGTCAAAAACTTTTGACGGGTCTAAATCATAAAAATTTCGTGAACTCATTGTGCATCAATAACAACATATAAAGGCAAATGTCTAGAACCATCTAAAGGCCAAATTTCTGCGTAAAGACTTTCTAAGGAATGCCCAAAGGCATGATCAATATCCGTGGAAGGAAATACGCCGTCACCAATGAAAGTATCGTCGTGGCCCGAAAACAATCGGTCCATTTGTTTATTTAACTGATTAAAACCCCAACCCGAAAATCCTGATAATGAGCCTGGAGAATTGAAGTCACCAATCATCAAGTAGGGTGTATTCGACAATTTGTTTTCGTTATATTTTGCTAGAAGGTTTTTAATCTGAATTGAATTCAAGTTTTGACTTCCATAAGTGATCTCGCTGAATGTCCCAAATAAGCCGTCATTGTTATAAATCTCGCGCCAAGGATTAACTAAGTGAACTGGGTTGATCATGAAGTCCTGATTATTCTTTTGAACTTTAAATAGAATATACTTTCGGTCACTTCGTGAGTCTGACTTGTCTTCCTTCGCATGAAGCGTTTCTTCTTTTAACACATCAATAGGATAGTCAGATAAAATCAAAAATCCATTTCGCTGATTAACTTTACCGCTTGCCGTGGTAAAACGAGGGATATTTCGTTCGACATGATGATTATCCTTGAAGGCGTCTTTTAGAAAACGCTGATCTTCTTCTGACATGGAATATGGACAATACTCGCCTAAAATCAAAACATCAGGCTTAAAACTTGAAGAGGTTAATTTTTTTAAATTGGCCTCTAGATTTGTAGTGCGCAAGTTTGACCTGATTTTTACTTCAGAAGTTTCAAGTCCGCAGTCAATATTCCACCATACAACTTTTAAACCCTTCTTTGGAATATTTGCGACTTCATTTTCGATTTGATCCACAGAAGTAAAACTTGCAAGCTCAATATTTTGAGCGTGGGAAATATTTAATAATATAATTAATTTAAGTACTAGATTCATTTTATTCAAACTCGATTTGGCAAATAGAATTCATGTTTAAAACTGGTTCTGGCAATGAAAGTAAACTATGAATCGATTTTTCTGTCACTTCTAAATCTTTTATGAATTTAATTTTTTCTGCACAAATCGTTTTTAAACTTAATAAAGTTGGTCTAATCTGCTCAGTTATTAAGTTGATTTGTTGAACCAAATTATTTAAGTCAGAATTTAAAGCGGCCTTTTGACGTGTCAAAATAATTTTGCTTTGCAAAGCCTGAGCCTGCTGCTCTGCAAACTGTTTTAATCGTAATTGCATTTGTCTGACGTTTAAACTAGCAGACAAAAACTCTGCTGAAACTTGGTTGTAGTTGTTATTTTGAATGTATAAGTCTTTCTCAGCCATTAAAGATTCTAAAACTTGCATGTTCGAAGCTAAATTTTCGCTAAGTGTACTAATTTGAGTGCGTGCTGAAATTAATAAAAACAAAATAGTTTGATCTATTTTGGATTTAAGCTCTGTACCGGTTGTCGTGACTTGAGTTTGAACAAGGTTAAATTCCTCAGAACAGACATCTGCACTTGTTATAGACAGCAAGCATTGAACATTTAAGTCTGCAGCATTTAGCCCAGATGCATTTATTTCTCTAATAATTTCTGCTTGGTTGACGCCTAAAACACTAAAGTACTGACCTTCAAGTTTATTTAACTGTTCCGTCAATGAATTAACATCTAAATCAATTCGTACAATTTCAGACAGGATCTGGTCCGAATCATCTTCTAATTTTTTACGTGCATCTTCTTGGGTTTTTAATGTTTTTTTAAGTGTCTCGAACGTAAATGTTAAGTTTTTGTCCTGCGCTCTAAAAACATAGAATTTCCAACGGACGTATAAAATATTTGTCCATTTGTTCATTACACTAACAGCAATTTCGTTTTGGGCTTCTGAATAAATTTTTTCTGATACTGATTGGACTCTGGAGGTTTCATTGCCAGAGTTTTCCATCACAGATCGAACACCTGTTAAAGAAAAGTTTAACTCTCCAAGTATTTCAGAATCAAGACCATCTACAAACATTTCGATTTTCTTTATGTCGTTTAGATAAAGTGGATTTAAGCACTGGCCTTGGTATCTAAAAGAAAATGAATCTGTTTTACAGACGATCTTTAGAAAAAGTAAACTTCGATTTTGATTTTTTTGTGTGTCGATGACCGAATTGTAATCTGAATACAATTCAGCAATTTGATCTTCGGTCTTAGGAAGCAAATCAGAGATTTTTAAATTTGCATCAACCTGTCTTTCTTCTTGCGTCATGGTCGCAATTTCTACCGCTTTATTTTCTATGTCTAGTTCTATGAAATCGGCGAGTTGATCAAAATTTAATGATCCTAGTGCTTCGCCAAGTAACACCTGGTCATACTTATTTTTTTCATAAGCTTGCTCTTGGGCTAACTTTTGAACAATTAAAACACTGCGTTGACCTTCAATCGCTTTGAATTGCATAAACAATTCGACAATTTGATTTAATTCATCGACGACCGCCAGAAGTAAACTAAGTTTTCTTTGAGCATCAGCCAAAAGAAGTTGGTTGGCCTCTAGCTCTGAATTTGATTTTAAAATTGCATCTAAGGAATACGGTGACGAAAGAACCTGCGTTTGTAGTTCAGCTGTGATTTGCGATTCGTACTGTTCTGCATACTGGGAAATTACATCTGTTAAAATCTTAATGTTGTTGATGTAATCTTCGTTTAAGTCTTCAGCAGCATTTATTCTTTGCTGTATTAGACCTAAGGCTTCAGATAAAATATTGATTCGCGCTTCAACCAGTTTTTTTGTTTCAAAAAGTGGATTAATATTTTGCTCGTAGAGGTCAATAAAATTTTTTGCATTTCTTATTTTAAAATCTAACTCTGAAAGTTCAGCATCTAAAATCCCGATTTGACCTTGGGGTCCATTTAAGGCTTCCCTGCTATTCGACAAAGATAATAATTGATCTGCACTTTGCCTAATTAAAGACTGAGAATTCATATAAGTTTCATTTAATTCAATTTCACGTATAGAGTTTACAAGTCCTAATTTAGTTTTTAAAAGGTCATAAAGCTTGTTAAACTGAGCATAGCTTTGTCTTGAATCTGCAGATAAATTGTTTGAAATGTCATTCGGAAATTTAACTTGTGCAGGCAACAGATCTTCGAAAATGAAATAGCTTGTTAATCCATAACCAATTGACCAAACATAGTGAACTGGATTTGTATCGGTTCTAGAATAGTCTGCAGATATATAATCTGAGACTGAGTTTGCAAAACAATGTCTGGTGATTTCTCTGAAGGCAATATCGCTACCTGATAATTCGATGTCTAACTGTTCATTTTGGTTCGAAGTCTGATTTTTAAATTTTAATCGAACTGAATTTTGTGACAATAACAGTGCTATTAAATTTTGAAATCTATAGAAGCCATAAGGTCTGGAATAGAAAATCGAATACTCGCCCTCGGTTTCTTTAACTAACTTAAAAGTGTTGTTAATCTCTGTAAGCATTCTACTTTGAAAGTCGGGTAAAAAAATTGGCCTATTTTGAGAATCTGTAAGATCCGCATTTGGCCAACTTAAACTCATATCCGAAGGATCAATTGAGCGACTTAACCCACTGATGTTAATAAATGGCAGAGCCGCCTCTGAAGGTGTAAATGTTAAATTTATCACACCTTGATAATTTATATTGTCTGTAGTGGTACCCGAAAAGTTTTTGCTTAAAGTGCAATACTCTTTATCAATGACAAAATTACCAAAAGCAGTTTGGGAACAAAGCCATGAAGCAAAAATTAGAACTTTAAGTTTTACTGACATAGGTAAACCCCAGTCGTACTTTGAATTCGTCCTTTAAGAGCTTCACATTGCTGAGGTGATGAGTATGATCCATTACCTGCATACAATCGACCTTGATAAAAGATATCCACAACGTAGAAACCTTGAGTGCTATAAACGCAATCGCAGCGATTGGCAGAGTTATTTGTAGTTGGTGCCGGTTGTGTTGGGGCTTCCGAAATAGGCTGCTCCGCAGGCTGGCCAGACTGACAGTTGCCAGAAGACGAATTGTAATCCGAATAAATCACAAAAGATTCCCCACCGCCCGTTGGACAAGCGCGCACTCCGTAAACAACTCTTCTTTCTAAATTTCGTGGCACCATTTCTGGAGTGATGAATGGTTCGATCTTTGGTAAATACGACTCACCTTTTTCGATGATCTCTTGGAAGATCGGAAGGGCTAACCCGCCACCTGTGGATTGACTACCAATAGACTGTGGATCGTCATAACCAATCCAAGTTCCAATCACGAAATTTTTAGTAAATCCAATAAACCAAACATCTTTAGCGTCGTTACTTGTACCTGTCTTCCCGCCAAAACAAGTTTGTTTACCTGAACCTAAAACGTCGTTGTAACAACTTTCTTTATACTTGCCTTCTGAAAGTTCGCGAACCCAAGCATTGATTCGTCCTGCCGTACCGCTGTTAGCTGTTTCAGCCATCATAGTTTGAAGCTGGAATAAAGATTCGTTTTTTAATCTTGGAACTTCTGCTTTTAAAGGTTCAAAGTTATATAAAACTTCGCCTTTATAATCTGTGATTAACTTAATATGTTGAGGCTTAGCTATATTTTGTCCATTTGCAAAAAATGAAAATGAACTGGTTAAATTTTCAATGGATATATCTCGGGATCCTAAAATTACAGTGACCTCGTTATCGACCACATCATACAAACCAACCTTCAAAAAGAAGTTTTGAAGTTCAGTTAAGTTATCTTGCCAATTCGGTCCCCAGATGGGGCTTTGAATCAAACTGTAGGTCCCAATATTTTGAGAATTTACTAAAGATTGGAAGAACGAAATATTTCCATTTAACTGAGAACTATAATTTTTCGGAACATAAGGTCGTGACCGACCTTCAATAGGAAATGAAATATATCGGTTATTAATAATATCCTGAGGATTAAACCCTTTGTTTAAAGCATAGTAATAAATCCAAGGTTTTAACGTGGAACCGGCTTGGCGTTTGGCGTCTCTGGATCTGTTAAAGCTTGAAGTTGTTGGGTCATATCCACCAAAGTTCGCCAAAACTTCACCGGTGTTCGTGTCCATGACAACCACAGCCGCTTGAAGCTTTGGCGTGTCCAGATAATGTAAGCCATTCGGTTCATCTGGATTATTTGGTTTTAACCAAAAGAAATCTCCAAATTGAAAGTTACGATTATTAATATAATTACGATGTGATTCTGTTAAAGGTACATTTGCAAAATCTTTATTTATTAAAATTCCATTTTCACCAATAACCCCTACAGTCATAAATGATCGAGGACGGTTTCTGAACATCCTATCTATCGCATTAGTGATAATTTTGTTTCTGATGTTAGTTCTTTCAAATTCACTAATTAAGTTGTTTTTCTCTTCTGTTGATAAATCCATAATTTCATTTACGAACTCATCAAACCCAATAACTCTGAATTCGTTCTTTTTAACTTCAACAATGTAAGTTGAACCCATCTGTTTTGATTTGGAAGTTAAGTCTTTTGAAATGGCCTCGTTGATTTCAACAATTTCCGCTTCTGTTTTATCTAAAGACACTAAAAAGTTTGATAGCTCTATGAAGTCTAAAGTTTGGCTTGAAATTACATTCTGTCTCTTAAATTTTATAGAATAAAAATATCTGACATCCGTTGAAGCTTTCGATCCTGTGTAGCTTCTTAAACGTGAATTAATACTTAAATCAATATCAGAAACCCTAAATGATGCTGTACGACCTGTGTCATCTTTTGCGGGCTCGACGCGTTCTAAGCGGTTTCGATCATCATCATACTGATCTAATTTTGATCTTACCGTTTCAAAAACAATGTTTTGTAAATTTTGATCGATAGTAGTCTGGATGGAAATTTCCTTAGGCTTTTTTTCTGGATCGAAGTTATAGCGACCCAACCAATCACTGACTTGGTTTCTAACTAAAATCAAAGGCGCACTGACAGGCGATGCTACTGGTCTTGCCCAATAAGGCATAGATTCTTCCTTAGATGACTGAATAAAATCATTACCTATACGCTTACCATCCACTGTGCACATGTTGACGTAAGTGTCGGCCAATTCAAAACTTGAATACGCTGCACGAGGATTATCAGTAGGAACGGATGCACAAATTTGTCCTGCACGAGTTAAAATATAATCATTACGTCGAGGTTCGGAATATTCCACGTAGTTGTCTGGGTTAGAATATCGTGATGGGGCTTTTAGCAATGTAGTTATAAAAGCTGATTCGGCTAAATTTAAATCTGATGCCGGTTTATTAAAGAAAACATACGAGGCTTGCTGAACGCCTTGAATACGTGGACCAAAATCGACTAAATTAAAATACATTTCTAAAACATATTGTTTAGCTGACAAGTCACCTAAGACTTCGGCGTGTTCTTTTTCGTAAGGCCATGCCCAATACCATTCACGAACTTTTCTTAACAGTGTTGAAAGAGAACCACTATTTAATTCTGGATAAGCTGTTGATAGAGGTCCATTTAGAAAGTACATGTTTTTTAAAAGCTGCATGGTGATCGTCGACCCACCAGCTGCACTTTGACCAGCAAGTAAATCTTTAACAATCCTAGCGATAGCTTTGGAATCGACACCTCGATGTTCAAAAAAATCTTCATCTTCGGTAGCTAATAAAGCTAAGGTTAAGCCCCTGGACATTTGCTCGTAAGGAACCCATGATCTTGGAACAGCGTCTAAAGTACCGATATTCTGACCAGAACGATCAAATAAATTTACACTTCCAAAATAGTTAAAATCACCTAACGAGTTTAAATGCACGTCAGATAAAATGTTAATTTCATTTTGAATGAACTCATAAATTTCTTGTCTTTCTTCAGGTCTAAAATTTAAAGAAGAGAATTTCTCTGAACATATATTTTTAATTTTTTCACGAACTACTTCAGGATTGATATTGTGTTCAGCAAATCGACCACGAAACTGATCTGTGTCTAATATGCTTAGCATAGAATCTAAAGCTTGATCCCCACCCAGAATACCAGTCAACGCTTGTCCAAGGGCCGTGTTGCCGCTGGAACCAATTGTCACTTCAAGTCCGGCCCCAACAAATACAGATATCAAATATCGACAGGTTTCGTGGGCTGCTGGAAAAATATCTTCGGCTGAAGCTTCCCGAACATCGGTGTAGTACTTTTTATATTTCGCATCGTCATCAGGTAAATACTGATGAATCGAAAATAGTGCAGATACGAAAAGTTTAACTAAAATATCCATAGAGTCTTAATCAAGTCCAAGATCTGACTGTCTGTCTGTTGTTGCAGGAACGTCATCATTTGCTGAACCGAAGACACTTCCCCATATTCCAGTCAGATTACCTGACAAATTATCCAATGTGCTTGCATTCGACTTAATTGAATCTATCAAGGCGTTACCATTACGGATAGCTTCGCCAATAAGTGCGCCTGTATCAGGATTTTGAAATACTTCATTGTATCCTGAAGCCACAGTCATTAAATTGTTAACTGAAGTGGTACTGTCTTTTACAGCATGCAACTTTTGAACGTGAACAGAAAAATCAATTTTTTGAGAATTCATCTGTACATTTAAATTCTGAAGAGAATAGTCAAGAAGTTCTGTTTCAAATAAAAAACTTCTACCTTTTTCGTCGAAGATTTGTACTAAGTCCGACATGTTGATTGAAAGATTTAGTTGATTATTTACATTGGAAATTTGAATTCTTTCGTCAATGTATTTTAAAAAATCCGATTTGATTGGATCTAACTTGCTATTTTGAACAGCGGTGATTCCTTCTAGAAGTTGTTGCTTCCATTCCGTTAATAAATCAAATCCCATTTGAATGTCAGATTTATTCGAATCAGAAGTGCTTGCAGACAACGCCTGACATGCATTTTTTAAAATTTTATTCATTGTAGAGACATCTTGTTCCTGACACTTAGGTATTAGGATACCTAGGAAGAAATCAGTAAATGCCGCTGAATTTTCTACGACCCCATCAGCTTTAAAATTCATTCCATATTTTTGTGGTCTATTTGGAGGATTAACGATCTCAAAATAAAATCTAAAGTTCATGTCAATCGCGGCTTGTTCTTTAGAGTCTTGAACCACAGCTAAGCCAGAAAATGTTCCTGCTATTTGACCATAGGCTAAGTCCGATCGAGACACACCATTTTCCATTGAAAAATCGAAGCGAACTTGGCTTTGTTGAATTTCTGGCAACAAAGTTTTAACAAACGCGTTTGTAAAGGCCTCAACCTTAGGGTTGATTTCAGGAAATTTTTCGAAGTATCTCGTTGTACTTTGAGCATGCACGTTGACCGTAATTAGAGTTGTGCAAATTAAAGATAGTAATTTGGTTGGATTTTTGTAGATCATGGAATCTCCTTACACATCTTGGGGTTGCACTATTTGTGCCTAAATGGGCTAAATTACAGCGGATTTGAACCGTCCACGTGTCAAAAATAGTCACACCCGACTACCATTCATCCAAAAAAATGTTGAGGTGGTCGTAAATTAAAAATTTTTATATTTCAAAATGGCTTAGAACTTGCTATTTCAAGAGGTGCTAAAATTTATTAAAAAATTAATTAAGTCTCTTTCAATACTACTCCTTTCTCTGGGCTTTATGTTTAAATCTTTTGGAGCCACTAAGAGTGTGTGTGAAATCTATATTAATCCTACGTCCTATTATGATTTTAAAGATGTGGAACATCATTGGATGATGGTTGTAACCCACCAATTGAAATCCTTGACCTACGCTTACATTGCTTCTGGAAAAGCAGAAACTGAATCACAAATTTATGAAATGATCGCCAAAAAATCTGGAATAAAATCCAGCAACGTGCATTCGCATTTTGCTGGACGTCTTTTAGCTAATCTAAAGTTTGCGTCTGCCACTTCTGAAGTTTTTGGTGTGGATGTAGATTATATTTTAGCTAAAGATTTTTTTGATGACTTTTTTAAAGAAAATTTTGTAATCAATGAATATCATTTTGATGGGATACACCATAGGCTACTCAGTAAAATTATTAATTTTTTGTATTGGAATCGAGCCTCAAATCCATTAAATGTAGATGATCTTAAAGCGTGTTTAAAATCCTGCTCGACAGAGATGTTATTAGAAGAGTTAAAGCGACGGGGCCTTAACATGACAGACTTGCCTTTATTGGAAGACGCTAAATAAATTAAAACTTCTAAGTCATTAAAATTTATCGAAACTTAAAGTCAAAAGTAACCATCAAAAAATTATGATTTAGAAACTTTCGACTTTATCCTTGCAAGATGAAGCGACGTGGTATTCGGCATTCTGAAAAACACGGCGTTTAAAAAATTCGTATTTAGCTTTACTAATTTTTTTAAGCTTCTTAGGTGCAAACCGGTACATGGTTCCACACTCTGCAAAATCTTCGGCGGGCAACGTCGCTCCGTACTCAGAGCATTTCATTTGTGGCTTACCCATAACCCACTGGTTAGTGCGTGGATCCATTTTCCAATCTGAAATCTTTAACCAAGCTTCTGTTTTCGAAAGAACGGTTTCGCCCTCTTTGACTTGATCCATCACGTGAATAAGTTCATGAAATACGGTGCTGACTCTAGAGTGAAAATCTCGATCATCAACCCAGGGGTCCAATAAATAGATGTCAGCATTGTTCACCATACTAGTTGATTCTGAAGAGCCAGATCTAGATGACATCATCACAGCAGCAGCACTTACTGAACCTTCTGTTGGTGCGTAGCCGCGCTTGAATGGCGCGATGATAAGGTTGTTTGAAGCGAACTCGCGGGTCGCTGGCGAGTATTTAGATTTGTCTAAAGGAAACGTTCCTTTTGGTAAACTTAAAGCGGCTGTAGCTACACTGTAAAGATACTGACTGTCTTGAAAATCATCAGTGTTTGGATCAACATATCCCGAAAGCACCAATCCAAATTTTTCTTTGAAAAGTAATCTTAATCCCCAGCTTTCTCCGAAAACGGAATCAGCAACACACTGTATGTCTCTGCAAAAACCACGAATCAGGCTGTAGACAGGCTTTTCGTTGGACACAGAAATCTCAGGAAATTTTGTCATTTGATTCACTTGTTTCACATTAAAAAGTATTTCTGAAAGCGTTTCGTAGACTTCTTTATTTTGACCTTCAAAAGAAATTTCAACAGACGTACTTCCAAACTCACCCGAATCAGAAACATAATCAAAACTGTAATCCTGAAGCGGTGGTGTAATAGATTTATTAAAATAGCTATCATTGATCTCTCTGAAGGTAGGTATCTCTGAAAAACAAACCGAATTTTGAACTTCATTTCCTGCGACTGAAAGTTGACCTACAGTTCGGTCACCCGTGAAATCATCACCGTCGGAAGCCACACCCGGTTCGGCATTATTAGCATCCGAAGAATTTCCTCCGCCGCCACCGCAAGCTACCAAAACATGTACGAAAAATAAGTTGATAAGTAAAAGACGTAAGATCATGAAAAGCCCCCCATTCAATGATTTAATTTTATAACCCATTAAAAAATCAGAATCATCTTTTTAAGTCTGATTCAGGCCTCAAATCTGCGATATATTTCTATATTTGTTATAAAAATTTATAATTATGCTGAGGTATCAAACAAAAAAAGGTTTTTTATCTAAAAAGATAACCGTTCATGTTTTGTGAAACATAGATATATAAAAATGGAACGGTTATCTCTTGTTAGTAACCGTCTAAGGCTTCGTTAGCTAACCGGTCGGCTTCTTTGTTAAGTTCTCTTCGCACATGAGTAAACTTAACGGTTAAAGAGTTTTCTAAAATAATTTTTTTAACTTCAATAAATAAAGGCTTAATCACTTCGGACTTCACTTTGTAAAGACCATTAAGTTGCTTTACTAAAAATTCGCTGTCGGATCGCACTTCGACGGTTTTTATATTTTGTGTAGATACCCATTTTAAGGCTTCGATAACTGCTGTGTATTCTGCAAAGTTATTTGTTTGATTGCCGAGTAAACCTTTTAGTTCGGTGCGCTTGTCATCGGCATCAATGACGTAAATCCCATAAGAGGCGGGCCCCGGGTTTCCTCTGGAAGCGCCGTCGGTATAAATAGTAAATTTAGACATATTGTTAAACCTTAATTGTAAAGTGTAATGTTCTGACAAAAAGATTAGGTATCGTTTTTTTTACACTACAGGTTTTGGTAATGGTTTTGAAGGATTATGTGGACCATGTTGAAGACGACGAATTTTACGCTCTAACTGGCGAGATAATGTAATGGCACATACTGAAATCACAGTTGTCATTACACCGTAACCAAAGTGTCCGGTACCAATCGAAGCACCAACAGCGGCGATCATCCAAATCGTTGCTGCTGATGTGATCCCAATGACTAAGTCCCCTTTTTGTAAGATAGCTCCAGCGCCTAGAAAACCGACGCCGGTTACGACTTGGCCAACCACTCGGGTAGAGTCCGCTCCAATGCTTAAAACTTCGCTGCCAATGTAAACAAACAAGGCCGTACTCATGCAAATTAACATGCACGCACGGATCCCAAAGGGCTTTCCTCGAAGTTGTCTTTCAAGACCAAAAACTGTTCCACAAAAACAGGCTACTAACATTCTTAAAAAATAACTGAGGTGAAAATCCGCGAAAAAAACATCCATAGAATATTCTAGACACAATACATTAATAATAGAAAGAAGCTGTATGTTAAGAACTTGTTAAGGGAAATTGGTTTTTTTCAGTATTCGGAATTCTGTTAACAGTATTCTGGGTACTGAATTTGGTGTGGTAGGGGCTCCAGGACTCGAACCTGGGATCCTCCGGTTATGAGCCGGATGCTTTAACCAACTAAGCTAAGCCCCCTAATACAAAAAAAGCTGTATCAGTTTTTGTAAACTAACACAGCTTCTTGAAAATTCGCAATTAATAACTGGATTGGCACTTAAAACATTCTCACGCATTCTGCAAACTTAAGCTACAGAGATATCTACTGTAGCTTTAAAGAATTATTCTTTATCCGATGTTCCTTCTAAAAAGTTTTTAAGCTTTTCAGATCGGCTTGGGTGTCTAAGTTTTCTTAAAGCCTTTGCTTCAATCTGTCTGATACGCTCTCTGGTCACGTTAAAGTCTTGTCCCACTTCTTCCAAAGTGTGATCGCTTTCTTCACCGATACCAAAACGCATTCTAAGAACTTTTTCTTCTCTAGCAGTTAAGGTCTGTAACACTCTTCGTGTCTGTTCAGCTAAGTTCAAACTTGCAATGGCTTCCGAAGGAATCACAACGCGTTTGTCTTCAATGAAATCCCCTAAGTGTGAATCATCTTCCTCACCCACTGGAGTTTCTAAACTGATTGGTTCTTTAGCAATTTTTAAAACCTTACGAACTTTCTCAACGTGAAGATCCATTCTCTCAGCAATCTCTTCAGGAATCGGCTCGCGGCCAAGTTCTTGAACTAATTGTCTTTGAGTACGAACTAACTTGTTGATCGTTTCGATCATGTGAACCGGAATACGAATAGTTCTAGCTTGGTCAGCAATCGCTCTTGTGATCGCCTGACGAATCCACCATGTCGCATATGTCGAAAATTTATATCCACGACGATATTCAAACTTATCCACAGCTTTCATCAAACCGATGTTACCTTCTTGGATCAGATCCAAAAATTGTAAACCACGGTTTGTGTATTTTTTCGCAATCGAAACCACTAAACGTAAGTTCGCTTCAACTAATTCTGATTTAGCTTTGTCAGCTTCTCTTTCGCCTTTCCAAATTTCAGTGTACGTGTCACGCACCCATTCAAAATTCATGGCTGTGTCTTTTAATAATCTTTGGTATCTGTCTTCCGCTCTAAACGCAGACTTTGCATACTCTTCTAATTTGCCTACAGTTAATCCCGTACGCTTAAGAATTTTGGCCATAGCCGCATCATTTTTTAAAGCTTCATCAAAATCAGTTTTGAACTGCGAGAAATCATCGTAGAAAGTGTATTTCAAAGCGTCTTTAACTCGCTTTCTTAACTGAGTCATACGACCAACAGTATTTTTAAATTTAATCACAATACGGTTGATAGTTTTTCTGTTGAAGTTAATTTTTTCGAAAATCGTCATTAGTTCTGCGTTAGCTTCTAATAACTGATCCGAAGTTTGAGTAGCCTCTTTACTTGTATGACCAAACTTACGCATACGTTCAAAGTCTGAACCCGCTCTGCTTTCGTATTTTTTAACTTCACCGATCAATTCATTAATTTTATCTAGGTATTCTTTTTCGTCGTACTGAGTTTCTTCGTCTTCCAAACCTCTAAAGATTTGTTTTACTTTAATACGACCTTCAGAAACACGTTTACCTAACTGAATGATTTCTTCTGTACCCATCGGAGAAAATAAAATCGCTTTAACGATTTTACGTTCACCATCTTCAATACGTTTTGCAATATTAACTTCGCCTTCGCGAGTTAATAAAGAAACACTACCCATTTTTCTTAAGTATAAACGAACCGGGTCATTACCTTTGGAGTCTTCTTTGACCTTTTTATCTTCATCATCTTCGTCTTTTTCAGGGTCAGCCAAAAAGAATTCGTCGCCGGACTCTTTGGCGTCTTCGTCTGTATCGCTTTCAATGGTATCTGTAATTTGTACACCATTTACATCAAGACCTTGCATGAAAAGATCAAGCGCTTCAGCTGCGATAATTTCTGCAGGTAAATTGTCGTTGATTTCTTCAATAGATAGACTTCCGTTTTCTTTTTCAAGAGCGGTAAATCTTTGAATTTGTTCGGCAACTAGCGTTTTTTGCTCAGCCAGGGTTAAGGCTTTAGGCTGATTTTTATTAACCTTACCGATCCCTAAATTGGATTTAACAGACATTATATGGTCTCCTCACGTACAAAATAGTCAATTTATGACTCTTTTTCGCTCAATTGTCTTTTTTTCATATTCACAATCTGTTCCAAATCCTGAATTGAAGAATTTGGGCCAATATTGCTGGTGAATTGTTTAATTTTTTTACGCCTTTGTGATTGTTTAAGTTTTAATAAGTAATCCTGGAACATCTTCATTCTTTGAGCCTCAGTGGACTCGGATAAAGGTTTATTAAGGTGTTCAATTAGAAAACTGATCGGCTCTACAAACGTCATTAACACGGTAGTTAAAGTATCAAAATCTGAAGGCTGTTGTCTATATAACTGAACAATCTTTAGATATAACGCCCCTATACCAGTGCCTAATAAAAGATCCTCAATGTTATTCTCAATAGCTAACTTTAAACAGTTTTCATCCATTAACAACAAGTTAATAAAATCCCTTTCGTTACGGTTGTCGTTTTTGAGCCGTATTTTGTTGTTTTGCTGATCTTCGACAACGTTTTTGGGCTCATTTAAAGCTATTTCTTTACCTGCTAAATAATTAACAGATGATTTAAGTTCTGCACTAGATTTCATAGAATTTGACTGATGAGGTCTTTCGTTTGATTTTTGCTCTACTTTTTTTTGATTTAAAGTGTCGTGAAGATATTTAAGTAACCAATTTTTATCCATACCTAACCTGAATGCGGTTTCTTCGGCATAAAGTGTTTTTACAGGTAAAGATGAAATTAAATTTAAAACAGGCACGAGCTTTTCGAGGATTTTCATTTTGTCAGAAATCTGATCTACAGATTGCATCTTCATCATTCTGTCTAAATATAAAATATATAAATCTTTAGCTGTTCGAATTTCAGCTTTTAACTTTTCGGCTCCGAATTTATTAAGGTAAGAATCTGGGTCTTCATCCGAAGGTAAATAAATTCCTTTAACTAATAAGCCTTCAGCTAATAAATGTCGCATCGCTTTTTCACTGGCGTTAATTCCCGCCTGATCGCCGTCAAACAAAGTTATTACGTTTTTAGTGTAACGCTTCATGATGCGAGCATGGTCATCTGTTAAAGCTGTTCCTAAGGTCGCCACCACGTTTTTAAAGCCGAACTGGTATAAAGCCATAAGATCCGTATAGCCTTCAACAACGATGGCATAGTCGGCAGTGCGAATTTCTTTGCCGGTTTCATGAAGGCCATAAAAAGTTTGGCTTTTTTTAAAGACGGAAGTTTCAGGACTGTTTAAATATTTGGGTTTTGAATCATCTAATACACGGCCACCAAAACCTAACACATCACCTGTGATTGATATGATTGGGAACATGATCCTATTTCTAAATACGTCATAATACGACTGACTGTCTTTGGATTTAAACAGACCAAATTCTGCGATGTCTTTAAATGGAATGTTTCTAGCTTTTAAACTGGCACTGATAAAATCCCATTTATCGGGCGCAAACCCTATGTGAAATGTTTCAAGAAGTTCAGGGCTAAATTTTCGAGTGGCTAAGTATTTTAAAGCCGGATGATCTTGAGGTAAAGATTTTAGCTGCGACACAAATTGATCGCGGCAGTAAGAGTTTAATTTTTTAAGATCAAAATCTTTCACCTGTTTTTTAGAATGAGCTTCAGATTTTTCTGGGAGCGGAATGCCAGAGCGTTTAGCTAAGTACTCAATCGCTTCAGGAAATGAAAGCCCTTGATAATCTTTTAAGAATGTAAAAATATTTCCGGATTTGCCGCAACCAAAGCAGTGATACAGTTGCTTATTCTCTGAAACGGAAAAACTTGGGGATTTTTCTTTGTGATCTGGAAATGGACAAATCCCCATAAGATTTCTGCCCGTGTTTTTAAGCACGGTATACTGGCCAATAACTTCAGAAAGCTCTGAACTTCGGCGAACTTTTTCTACGAAATCTTCTTCAAAAAACAAATATTTTTCCTAATTTGTAGCTAAATTTTGTTTAACTAATTCGCTGACTAATTTATTGTCCGCTTGGCCACCGGTTTTACCCATGACGACTTTCATCACTTTACCCATGTCTTTGGCGTCTTTAGCACCGGTCTCTTTGATAGCTTCTAAAACGAAAGCTTTGACTTTATCTTCGGACATCATCTGAGGTAAATAAGATTCAAGAATTTTTAGCTCTGCGATTTCGATATCAGCAAGATCTTGTCTGTTTGCGGCTTTGTACTGATCAATCGAATCCAGTCTTTGTTTCACTGATTTTTTGATCACAGATACGATGTCCTCTTCAGAAATTGCGGCAGGTCTTAAATCGATTTCTTTGTTTTTGATTTGAGAATTTAAGAATCTTAAAGTTGAAAGTTTAACTTGATCTTTGGATTTCATGGCTTCTTTAAGTTCATCCATGATTTTGATTTTTAATGACATTTGAATCTCCAAATTATTTTAAAATAATTTTTAGTTTTTTTAGTACGAGCGTAAGATGAATAAATTTGAAATTGATCTGATAAGAATTTTGTTTAGCTTTTAAAAAAAATCGGGATTTAAAGATTTAAATCCCGATTTATAATATTAAGTAAAAGAATTAAAATTCTTTTGAGCGGAAACTTTCGCCACCTTTTTTCGTTTTTTTAGTTAAACGTTTTCTGGCAGAGATGGATTTCTTTTTACGAGCAACACTTGGTTTTTCAAAAAACTCACGCTTTTTGACTTCAGACAAGATTCCTGCTTTTTCACACGATTTTTTAAATCTACGAAAAGCACTTTCGAATGCTTCGTTATCTTTTATTGGAACAAAAGCCAATTAATTCACCACCTTCTTAATAGATTTTCCACGAGGGAAGATCTTAGGATTTAACAAAGCCCCTTGGGTTTGACAACTAGGTCATGAATGATTTGAATATTTAAATTGAGTGAGTAAGATAAGGCCTCTTTGGGTTAAACAAATTGACTGGCTAAAAAAGGAAATCCCATAACTACTGAAAATCATGAATTTTTTATGAAACAGGCTTTGAAGCTTGCTCAAACTGCAGCGGAGGCCTTTGAAGTCCCTGTCGGGGCGATAGTAGTCGATAAAAGTGGCAATATTTTAGGGGAAGGGTTCAACCAAAAAGAATCTTCAAAGTCGGCTTTAGCGCACGCCGAACTTCGAGCGATTGAGCAAGCATGTCAAAAATTAGGCACATGGCGTCTTCATGGCTGCACTTTGTATGTGACCTTAGAGCCTTGCCCTATGTGCTCTGGGGCCATTTGGGCCAGTCAGTTGGATGAGGTCGTTTTCGGGGCTTACGATTTAAAAACTGGTTACACGCAAAGTTTGCATCAATTGGGTGAAGATCAAAGACTTAACCATCGCTTTAAAAGTTTGGGTGGGGTTATGGAAAATGAATGCTCTGAGGTTATTAAAGTGTTTTTCAAAAAGCTCAGACAAAAGTAAACTTAACTAATCCATTTCTCCGGTATGACGAACCATGTTTTTTCTAGAAATAGAAAAATAATAAGCAACTACAGATCCAACGCCTTTGCTGAAAGTTTCAATTTGAATCATGTCCCTAGTTACGCCGACTGCAGGTTCTTTTGTTCTTAAGTTTAAATACATAGAATTACTTTTTAACAACTCAGGTGTGTAGCTATCTTCTATTAGTTTAAAAATTCTATAGCTTCTTTTTGATTTATCTGAAATAGCCGCAATCACATAAATTTTATTCTTTTTCTTTGAATATCCGTACAAAGCTATATCGCGCAATCCATCGACATTGAAATCCGAAGCTACGGCCATTGGTGGGATGACTTTTAAACCTATAACTTCTTTAGTAAAACTAGAAATTTCAAAAATTTTAAAGTCAGGTATCTGTTTAGATATTGAAGTAAGAACTGTTTCACCTATAAGAACATCATTACCAACCACTCTTGGAAGAACAATCTTTTGAGCAAACACAGAACTCTGAAATACGTAAAAACTTATTGAAAAATTTAACAGAATTTTAGCTATATGTTTTAAGTTTCTATTTTTCATTCTGTCCCCGGATTTTCATCATTTATTTGCTGCGGTTGAACTGTAGTCTCTGCTTGTAAAGGTCTAAAAACTTGTTCACCAGCGGATGAGTTAAACTCGGCATTAAGATCTGCAGCTTCATCATCATTTGTTTGTTGTACACGATGAAAATAATGGCCGCCTATCACTCCAGTACTTTCTTTCGATTGACTCCTCCATGCAGGATTTACTGCTGTAGTGTGAAAATGGTCGTAAATGCCTGGACCAACTCTTATTGCTTCTATTGTACTACTTTTGCAATTTTTCATATATTCAGAGTTGCTCTTAATCTCTGGTTTGCTTGGGTTACCGATCCAACTAAACTGCGAAGGTTCGGAAATGATACCGCAGATGTTATTTTGCGTGTTATCTCTGTTTCCCTCAAGAGGAAAGCCTTTCGAAACAACTCGGCGAAACACCACTTGAGCAATAAGTGTTTGACCTCTTGTGTCTGAAACTAAGGCTTCGTTGAAACAGTTACACATTAAACATTTTTCCGGGGACCAAGCAGCAACACTATTTCGACCACCTCTGCAGTTAATTTTACTCTGTGAAATGCTATTTAATCTGTCGATTAAACCTAAATTTTCAACATACAATCGATCTTCGTCGTTCAAAGTGCCAAATCGAAGTTCATTTTTTTCTACATTCTGCAGCATCTCTTGTGCACTCATGTAATACACATTTCTAGCGGGCGCTCGAGCATCAAGGCTACCATTGTCGATTGTAAATGGAAATCTTGCCAATCCAGGAGCATAGGTTTTTGGAAGCATGAAGCCCGAGTCAGTGCCAGTACGCCAGTTTTCGAAAGTCTTAGTAATATTAATATTGCCACTTGCATCTCTTTCCACAAATTGGTCAGGAATGCTAAATCTAATTCTTCGAAACTGTTCGGATTTGTAAGTTTCTTCAGCTTTTACGTTTTCTTTTTTACTATCCCACTGGAAAACTCTATAGCCGTCTGGCATTTGCTCAAAGTAGACATCTAGAGCCAAAGCCTTTGGCTGAAACCCTAAGCAAAATATCATAGGAGTAAGAAACAGGTACAGAAATTTTGTCAGAGTCATACAAGAACTCATCGGTAAATTTAAGCGAAAGTTGATGCGACAAAAGTATAGGGAGTAGATTTTGGACAATATTTACTTTCAAGCACAAGCGCCCTTTTATCTCGACAATCCAAATCGCTTTTGCTAGTTTCCCATTTCTAATCACGGATAGGTGGCCGAGTGGCTGAAGGCGCACGCCTGGAACGCGTGTAGACGTTAATAGCGTCTCGAGAGTTCGAATCTCTCCCTCTCCGCCAATAAGATACAGTATTCAGAATACGGATATCTGTATTCTGAATTCCGATCAGAATACTGTTTCGCCCTTGTTGCCTGTCAGAGTAGCCTCAAAAATAATTTCCCTTTAGTGCCTACTACCTTTTTCGGATGCA
>JANODG010000076.1:0-1648 GCA_031412575.1 Bdellovibrionales bacterium | reverse complement strand
ATAATTTAGTATTATAATTTAGAAAAATACCATTTGTGCTTGGCAAGAAAGAGATTTTTTTTACTTCTTGAAAAGATTTTTTTTCTAGATAATGAACACCTAACCCATAAGACATGCCTATCGTTGCACCAGCAATGACATCATGAAGTCTATGAGCGTTGTCATTGACCCGGCTGATAGCCACCAATGCAGCCAAAGAATACGCCCCTACACCCCAGTACCACTCGTGCTCTGTTGCAACCACTGATGCAAAAGCAAAAGCGTGGGTAGCATGCCCAGAGGGGAAAGAATAAAGACTGTTTGGGTTATTTGGCCGGGGTTCACGAACAGTAATTTTAAGTAATTGTGTCCAAGTTGCGGCATACAGTGAAGATTTAAGCATGTGAACTGATCTTTTTTTGTAGTTATTATTTTTGCTTCCGCTATTTTTATTCAGTAAATGCAAACCGTAAAAAATTCCCACGTAGCCTGCGTTAACCCATAGTTGTCCACCAATATCCCAAATCATTTCGGACGATCCAAGAGGTTTGTTTTTGACAAGAGAGTCTTCACCGAAACTCTCGGGCATACCATCAATTAAAAAAGCACTTGTAAGTAAAGTCCCAGCTATCAAGCTGTAACTTGCTGGTGTCGTAACTGGTGATGCGAATTCATTGAATCGATCTTCAAAAAAACTCGCGAAGGATAAACATGATAAAAATAATATCTTTCCCAGCACCATTAATAAAGACTACATCTCTGGATAATCTTCTGTAAAACATGCCGAACAAAAACCCTGTCGTGGGGCTTTCGCCACTGAAGATAATAAACCTTCATGGGACAAATACGCTAAAGAATCAGCACCAATAAAATCACGAATTTCTTTAAGTGTATGATTTGCCGCAATCAATTGATCTTTTTCTGGAGTATCGACACCGTAAAAACACGGGCTGACTGTCGGGGGACAAGCCACCATAAAGTGAACTTCTTTGGCTCCGGCTTGTCGAAGTAAGCTTATGATCTTACGACTAGTAGTGCCTCGCACCAAGGAATCATCAATCACTATGATTCGTTTATTTTTTAAGATATCAGCTTGAGGATTTAATTTAATTTTTACACCAAAACTTCGAATGCTTTGTGAGGGCTGAATAAAAGTTCGTCCAATGTAATGATTTCGAATTATTCCTAATTCAAAAGGGATTTTACTTTGTTCACTAAAACCAAGCGCCGAAGGTATTCCACTGTCTGGCACTGGAATCACAAGATCGGCATCCAGAATATTTTCTCTGGCTAAGGCTTTACCCATTTCTTTTCTAGTCGAATAAACATGTAGTCCAAAAACATTAGAATCCGGTCTAGAAAAATAAACATGTTCAAAAATACACTGAGCATGTTTTGGTCTTGTATCAAAAATTTCAGATTTAACTCCGTTATGATCTATTTTCACGATTTCGCCAGGTTCAATTTCTCTGACGAACTCAGCCCCAATCAAATCAAATGCGCAACTTTCAGAAGCTATCACATAAGATTCGCCTTCTTCGTGTTTTCTTTTTCCTAAAATCAAAGGTCGAAATCCAAAAGGATCACGAGCCGCTATCAAACAGTCGTGACTTAAAATTACAAAACTGTAAGCACCTTTTAGTTTTTTTAAATTTGACTTTAAACACTC
>JANODG010000075.1:0-20372 GCA_031412575.1 Bdellovibrionales bacterium | reverse complement strand
ACTATTTAATTCAGATCTATTTATCCATTCAATACTGGCTCCTTGGCATGAAGACCTGCTAGAACGAAAATGTGGATAACTATTCCATTTCATCTTCAAAGTCGGCGAGGCCTTGTCATTCGCTTTGCAAAATGACTTCATCGAGCACGTTAATTTCGATTGCAAAGCTTCATGCCAACGAGCCGACTTTGAAGATGAAATGGAATAGTTATCCACATTTTCGTTCTAAATGCAGGTCTAAATGCCAAGGCCTCGCCAGTATTGAATGGATAAATAGATCTGAATTAAATAGTTTTAAATTTTATTTTTTTTAGATCTGAGTTTGGATTAAGGTTATTTGGATTTAAGCGGGTAAGGCTTTGACGAGGTCGGCTCGGGACCAGTGGCGGTGTTTGGCAAGTTCGGCGATGAAGGTTTGTCCAAGGGTTTTGGTTGATGATTTTTTGACGCTCGGGAAGATGGTGCCTGCGGTGGATTTTTCTGTCAGTCCCATAGTGGCTTTGTGAATGAAGGCGGTGCCAGTTTCGTCGGCCGCTATGGTCTTACAATGCTTAAAGGCTTGAGCGATAAAATTTAGAGCTTTACCGATGTCCTCTGGATTTTGGTAAGAGTCCTTGTTTGCAAAAACTATGACTCCGTCATAGACGACAGAGGGTGTGGAATTTAAGGCTTTGTGCGGTTTTACGATTTGGTTTTCGATTTTAATTTCACTCAGTTTAGGGGCGACAAGTTCAACAACACCACCAGATGATTCAATGGCACTTTTCATTTCGTTAATGTTTTTTAAAGAAGAGTTTGCACCAATTAAGAAAGCAACCTTTCTAGTTTCGATGGATCGTGCTGAAGACAAAATCATGCTGAGGTGTTTTGAAATTTCGGGTAGTTTTCGTTGAGTGCTTCGACTTCTGTCTTCATTATTATTTTCATCTTCTAAGGCCATTTTTAATGAACGATTCGGCGGAATGATATTGTTCGATGGATTTGCTGGATTTGGATGTTCAACACCTTTTTTAAGTGCTGGATGACCAAGTTCACCGGCAATAACATTCGTTAAATCTTCATCAACTAAAAAAAGTGTTTGAAGCATTCGTTCTCGAATTGCAGCAGTTTCAACTTTTGAAAGTTCAAATACAAAAGCCTTTTTAATATGCTCTTTTTCAATATCTGTTTGGCTGTTGAAAAATAATTTAGCTTGCGAAAAGTGATCACCGAAACTTGAACTTCGTGCGCGGACTTTATGTCCCTCGACCCGTTCCATTTGATGAACAAAACCTTTCATCTTTTCTGGAGAATGAAATGGACAGCCACCACCTAGAGAGTTCGGCTCGTAAGCCACTCTGCCTTTGGGAATGCTGTGACGATTAAAGCCGTCTCTTTGATGATTGTTTATATTTGCAAGAGGTCGGTTCACAGGAAGTTCATGAAAGTTTGGGCCGCCCAATCGGGTCAACTGCGTATCTGTATAAGAAAACAATCGACCTGCTAGTAACGGATCGTTAGAAAGATCAATACCTGGGACCAAATGGCCTGGGTGAAAAACGGCTTGCTCGATTTCTGAAAAAAAATTATCGGGATTTCTGTTTAAAACCATTCGCCCGATAATGGTCACGGGCACCATGTCTTCGGGAACCAGTTTTGTGGCATCTAAAAGATCAAAGGGGAATTTATGTTCGTCGGCTTCTGGAATTAACTGTACACCAAGCTCCCACTCTGGAAATGAGCCTGAATCAATGGCTTCATAAAGATCTCGACGATGAAAATCTGGGTCCATACCGGAAATGAGCTGCGCTTCTTCCCAAACTAATCCATGAATTCCTAACTTTGGTTTCCAGTGAAATTTAATAAAAGTACCTTCCCCTTTTTGATTTACGAACCGAAAAGTGTGAACACCAAAACCCTCCATCATGCGCAAGCTCCGGGGAATTGCACGATCACTCATAGTCCAAAACATCATATGAGTGCTTTCTGGCATCAATGAAATAAAATCCCAAAAAGTGTCATGAGCACTTGAGGCTTGTGGTATTTCGTTATGCTGTTCCGGCTTTACGGCGTGAATAAGATCAGGAAATTTCATGGCGTCTTGAATAAAAAACACAGGCATATTGTTTCCAACTAAATCATAATTACCCTCTTCGGTATAAAATTTAGCTGCAAATCCACGAACGTCGCGCGCAGTGTCCGTGGACCCACGACTTCCTGCGACCGTTGAAAATCGAACTAAGACCGGTGTTTTTTTTCCGACTTCATTTAGAAAACCTGCAGTGGTGTATTTACTCATGTCTTTTGTGCACTCAAAAAATCCGAAGGCTCCGCTTCCACGGGCGTGAACTACACGCTCAGGAATACGTTCGTGATCGAAGCTTGTGATTTTTTCTCGTAATACAAAATCTTCAAGTAAAGTTGGTCCTCTGACGCCAGCTTTTAAACTGTTGTGATTGTCAGAGATACGAAGACCCTGATTAGTGGTCAAAAAATCCCCTTTCAAATGGGGGATGTCAGTTCTTGGAGGCGCTGTATCCGATGCATCCACGGAAGGTTTTTTAGATGATTTCGCAGGTGGTTTCATTTTTACTTTTTTGGCCATTTGTGTCCCGTTTTTCATTTGCGCTTGAAAAATGAATTAAGAATTCAAAATCTAAACGACTTTGTTAAAGTAACCTTAGCACAAAACAGGTTTTGGAAAATTAGTGAATTTAATTGCAATTCATAAAGCATTCTTAAAAATGAAACAATTTTAACGACTTATTTAATTGTGTAAATATTTAATTAAATATTTCATTTCAGAAGAGAGATTTGGAAAATTCTTGATGCTATACAAAACTTATGGATAAAATTTTTCTGCTTCAGATGGAGTTGGCAGACGACAAGAATCTGATCGACCAAAGATTCTGTTGCGGTTTTTGGCTACCAGATCGTAGATCCAATTGCAGAAGGTGAGTGGAAGGATCTTCGAAGCCATGGAAAGAAATTTCCAAACGCCACCCAAATTTTTTCCAATTAATCTAACAGCTTCAGTTTTTATAAAAATTTTCTGACCATCATAAACATAAAGTGTGTCTAAATTATTTATATCTATATTGGAATTTATTTTTTTAACGTATTCGCCCTGTAGAGGACTAAACATAAATCTGTTTTTTTGATCTCGCTTCATAATGAAGTCCACGGACTTGTTACAAAGTCCACAGTATCCATCAAAAAAAACAATCAGTGATGTTTTCGTAATTATAAATCTTAATTATAAATCTAGGGTTGGGTTTGGTGTCATCTGGTCACGAACAATTCTTCCCGCTTCAGAACTTAAACCTCGGCTGGCAGCCAATGAATTAGCGTTCATTCGGGCTTTTAAACTTTCTGAATCCACTACTGGATCTGGCATAAGTTGTTTGCCTTGTTCCAACATAGAGATGTGCGATTGAATTAGTGCTCTTAAGTTATTTTCGAACTGCATACGTACGCGTTTTAAATCTGCGACGTCATGGTAAATATTTTTTAATGAATCTTTAGCGTCACGGATTATCATTTCAGCTTTTTGATGAGCATCGTTTATGATCAATTTGGCTTCGCGGTCAGAATCTGTACGAATGCGATCCGACATCTTAGTGGCATTGGCGATTGTATTTTTAAGAAGTTCGTCACGTTGACGATATTCGTCTAAATCCATTTCTAACTTTTTACATTGTTTTTTAAGTTCTGCTTTTTCTTTGGTTAATAAATCCATTTCGACAGATAGCTTTCTTAAAAAATCAAATATTTGTTCTGGATCTAAACCGAAAAGTTTTTTTCTAAACGTTCTTTCGTTGATTTCGATGGAGTTAAATTTCATGAGTGTTCATCCCGATGTTTAGTCTACTGGGCTTTTGAGTTAGTGCCCTTCTTATATGTTAGAAGAGGATTAACCTAAGTGTAAAGGTATTTTGTAAATTCGGCTTTGTTAAGCTGTCTAGTTCACTCGTGCGCTTTTCGGGCGGCTGCCGTTCAGTCCGCTTCGCTGGGACTTCCGTACGCACGCCCTGCGCACTCGCTGGAACTTTTCCTACTGCGTAGGGCTTGCGGAAGGCTTACAGTTCCCGCGCGATTTTTTCACTTCTTAGAAGTGCGTTTTCAAAACCGATTCTTAGAGTGCGGTCCAAATCCATGGCCCTAAAGGATTCCAAACCTTCACCTGTTACGCCTTTCTTAGAGGTGACTTGGTTTTGAAGTTTGGCAAAGCTTTCGCGGGACGCCTTTGTTAACATCGAAGCTGCTAAAAAAGTTTCTGTGGTCATGACTTTGGACTCTTCAAAGGAAAAGCCTTTTTCCTCAAGCCATTCGGACCAAATCTGCATAAACTCAAAAATAAACCCAATACCACTGCTACAACCGACCATTAACGCATCGAATAATTCTTCGTTGGCCGCAAATATTGGGGTGCCTAATACGGATAAAATTTCTTTGATCATAGCTTCGTGCTTCACTTGTGAATCTAAACTTTCAAAAGTGTAACCTAAAATGCCTTGGCTAATCTTAGCCGCGGTTGTTGGCATCACACGGATGATAGATTCTGCTCTAGGAATTGATTTTCTTAGGCGCTTTAAACTGTAACCAGCTGCAAAACTAACAACGATCTGATGTTCATCAATACTTTTACCGATGTTATCAAGCAAAAGATCTAAGTCTTGTGGCTTTACTGATAAAAAAACAATGTCCGTTTTTTCGATGACTTCATCATTCGAAAAACATTCGCTAATCTTAAATTTTGCAGCCAAAGCAGAAACTTTGTCTTGTGTTCGGCTTGTTACAAGTACTTTGTTAGGAGAAATTTTTTCTAATGAGGTTAAACCAGAAATCACTGAGGCAGTCATATTCCCTGCCCCAATAAACCCTAATTTTTTTGAATTTAAAAAAGGGCTAATCGAAGTTTTAGAATTTGAAATTTGGTCTATCATGATCTTGCTCCAAAAATGGCACTGCCAACCCTTATCATAGTCGAACCTTCGGAAATGGCTAGTTTAAAATCATCAGACATACCCATTGAAAGTTCAGTCGCAGTCTTAACAAAAAATTGTTGCTGCATTTTTAAAAGTCCAAGTTTCAAACTTTGAAAACATTCTTTTTTCTGATCATCAGAAATTCCCAAAGGCAAAATTGTCATTAAACCTTGAACTTCAATGCCATCAAGGCTTTTAGAAAGTTTCAAAACTTCCTCTAGATTTATTAAATCAAATCCTGATTTCGTCTGTTCATCACCAAATTTAATTTGAAGTAAAATCTTTTGAACAATTTTCTTTTTTTCAGCAACTTGATTAATTTTTGTCATCAGCTTGGAACTATCAACCGCATGAATTAAATCCACAAAGCCCACAACTTTATCCACTTTATTGGTCTGCAAATGACCAATAAAGTGCCATCTTATATTTTTATCTTTAAGTAGATCAATTTTAGTTATTAGCTCATTGACGTAGTTCTCTGCAAAATCAATTTGACCTAAGCTGTGAACAGTTAAAATGTCATCCGTCGAAAATTTTTTGGAAACAGCAATCAGTTTAGCATGGCCATTGGCTTTTAAATTATAATCTTTAATTTCGTTCACAATATTTAAATATCTAGATTTTAAATCCATTAAATAATCCCGTCGTCTTTGAGTAGTTTCATAAATGTCTCGATGGGAAAACCTATAACGTTGTTCAGAGATCCTTTAACTTCAGCTACGAAATCATGATCTTCGTCTTGCAAACCGTAAGCGCCAGCTTTATCCATGCAGTGTCCAAGCTCAACATAACTTTTAATTTCATAATCACTTAAGTCCTTAAATCTAACTTTTGACTCTTCAACAAAACTTTTTCTAGACTTAAGTGGCGCATTATAAACGCACACCGCAGTTATAACAGAGTGCTGTCGCCCCGATAAAAGTCTTAAATACTCCTCGGCCTGCGGCTTGGATTTTGGTTTTCCTAGAATCACATCATCAATCACTACCATTGTGTCTGCGGTAATAGCTAAAAAATCCTTATATTTCATAGGCTTATCTGACTTAAGGAAGGCGTCTAATTTGTCTGTCGCAATTTGAGACACGGCACTCTTGAAATTCAGGTTTTCGTTAATAATTTCCGATATTTCTACTGTCTCAGTCCGAAAACTAAGACCTGCTTCAGATAAGATTTTACTTCTTCTTGGTGACGCGGAAACTAAAATTATTTGCATCGCTTAAAGGACCTTTTTTTTATGAATGGTTTATCAATGGATCTCATATTTCTAATTCTTGGTCTACTCCTTGCGGGCTTCAGTGTATATTTAATTGTTCGCACCATCTTAAAAACCGATGGACAAACAACTTCATTGGCTTGGGCCTCAGGCGACGAACCTGTTCAATCTAAATCACCAATTATAAATTTCTCAAGGCCTTTGGTTCATAGCTTCACAATTCAGTACAGTAAGAAAGTTAAAAGTGAGAGCTACAGAAAGTCAGTTGAAAGAAAACTTCTAACCTCCGGATTATCTAACGAACTTAACGTTGACGAGTTCATCGGACTTCAAATTTTTTGGGGACTAATGTTTCCTATCATTGTTTTTTTATTAAACTTTGCATTGGATTTAGGACTTCCTAGTTGGAGTTTTATTTTTGTTGTCGGCGCAGGAGCTATGTTTCCTCACCTTTACGCTAATTCAGAAAAGAAAAAGCGTAATTTTTCTGTACAGCTTGATCTTCCATTTTTTACCGACTTACTCGCCCTATCCACAGAAGCCGGTTTAGATTTTATCGGGGCCATTCAAAGAATTTGTGATAAAGCCAAAGGCAGCATTTTTGCTGAAGAGCTATTGATCGTTATTCGTGATATCAATCTCGGAAGTACAAGATCACAAGCCTTGAAAGCCTTAGCTGATCGCATCGAAATGTCTGAAATCACAAGTTTTGTGGCCGTCATTGTTGATGCAGAATATACCGGTGCACCAATCACAAAAGTTTTAAAAGACCAATCAATCCAAATGCGACTAGAGCGATTCGTTCGTGCAGAAAAAGCAGGTGCGCAAGCTTCTCAAGCTTTGCTGATACCCATCATGTTGTTCATCGTGCCCGCTGTGTTTATCATGATCTTAGCACCGGTAGCTTTAAGTTTTTCTGGAGGCGGCTGATGAGCTTAACCCAAAAAGAACTTTTCAACTTAACAAAAAATAAAAGGCTATCATCCAACGTGACAGTCGCCACATCTTTTTTTGAACGTTCAAAGGGTTTACTGGGTAAGACAGGTTTACAAAGTGATGAGTGTCTATGGATTCATCATTGCAAAAGCATTCATACATTTTTTATGAAATTTAGTATCGATGTTTTATACGTCGACGAGAAACTTAAAGTCACATGCATTCATAGAAATATTAAACCTTGGAAATTAAGTTGGGGCGGTTTTAATTCTGACTCATGTTTTGAGTTTGAATCAAGTGGCTTAAGTTTAGATGTAGAAATAGGAGATTCAATCCGTGTTAGCGCTTAAGATTTTGACAGGACAACAGATGGGTAAAGTTATTCATCTTAAAGAAGGTGTTTCTGTTTTAGGAAGATCACCTGAGTGCGATATTATCGTAGCGAACTCTAACGTTTCTAAAAAACACGCAAGTCTAGAAAGAAAAGGCGATCTTCTAATCCTTAAAGATTTAAAATCAACGAATGGCTGTTATATCAACGGTGTTAAAGTTCAAGAATCCAAAGTTTACGTAGGCGATAAAATTAGTTTTCACGACACCGTAACGGAAATCATCGAAGAGAAAAAGGGGGCGTTAGCCTTATTCCAAAAACAAAACGAGATCGCGATCACATCTGATGTTACCCAAGATTTGGCTTTACACATTGATGATGCTGATCTGATTCAACCCTACGATCCACCGGTCGAACAATTTAAGAAAAAAACAAATCATTATTTTGAGAACACAGTCTTACCAGGGATTTATAAACTGACGGAGTATATGGATTTCCAGTGGGTCGTTGGTTTATTTTTTATTTTAGTTGTTGTCATTTCAACAAGTCTATCGGTAATCCCCTTATTAAAAATCTTAAGATCCAGCATCGAAGAATCAAGTCTTAGAAACGTTCAAAACATTGTGAAGGATTTAGTGAACCAAAATAGAGATCCTCTATTTAGACAACTTTATTCGGCGATAGACTTAGATACTACTATTCAAAAGACGGGTGTGATTCAAGCCTATATCACAGACATACGTGGGGAAATTATTGCACCGGCACGTTACGCGGGCAAAACTCCCGAGCTTAATGCTTTTCATAAAGGTAAAAAATTAGCTGATGAAGGCACATTTGTCGAATTCATAAATAGTAAAAACATTTTAGCTGTCGAGGCCTTTAAATACTACGATCCTAAGAAATCTATTGAGACCACTAGATACTATGCAATGGTCCTTTACGATGTGGACACTCGCATGATGGATTTCAACAGGACACTTAGTTTATTCGTTCAGACCTTAGCGCTTTCCATGATTGTCGCTTTCATTTTATACTTTTTTGTTTCAAGACTTATTAGCTATCCACTTCGAGTATTAAATCGTCAGATTGATTTATATTTAAGAACAGGTAACCCGCAACTTGAAACAAAATTAAAATTTCCTATTCTTATAAAACTGTATTCAAATTTAAATAGTGCTTTAAATCGTCAATCCACCACTGGAAATTCCAATGAAGAGGCTTACGAGCATGACCGCACGCAAGAAATTCAGAATATTGTGGGCATGATAGGTTACGCCGCTATGGCGATCCGTGCCTCGGATGAAGTTGTGCTATCTCATAATCCAAGCTTTGAAGAAGTGACAAGCCAACGAAATATTGATGGCACAACTGTGTTCACTATTTCTGACCAATCTTTAAAAAAGAATCTTCAAGAACTTATAGAACAAATTAAAGTTAATCCAGATGTAGTCGTGGAAGATCAATTGGAATTTTCTGGCGATAAATACAAAATCGCCCTTCAAGCCATTTATGGAACCAGAGGGGTTTCATACTATATAGTTTCACTTATTCCTGCTGGAGATGAATCTTGAGTTCTATTGAAGCCAAAAACTCTAGCCTAGCACAAAACACAGTTGTTCAATCGAACAATGATAAGAAATTCTTTGTGAAAATCACTAAGGGTTTCGAAAAGGGCGCAGTATTTCAAATGTCTTCGAATGAAGTGCTCATTGGACGTGATCCTTCTAACCATATTCAATTGAAAAATGACTCAAAAATCAGTCGACACCATGTCAGATTTGTATTTAAAAATACAAAATATATAATTCAAGACATCACTAAAAATAATTTTATTATTGTAAATGGTATTAAGCTTAAACAGGCGGAACTTAAAAATAATGATGTCGTTCAAGTAGGTGATCACGTTCTACAATATGTAGAAACAGACCCTGCCCTTAATTCCCAGAAATTTAACTCTAATAATCAACAACAGCAGTCAAGCAACACACTAAGATATGTTTTATTAACTATGATCATTTTTGGAGCTGGATATTACTTCACGGCTCCGAAACCTGCCGCTACTATAAAAAAACTTGAAGCTTTTGAATCTGAGTCCAAGTCAGAGCGACGTATTGATAGCCTAGACGATTCAATAGAAGCCTTAGATAAAAAATTTAAAGAATCCCTAACGTATTCTGAAAATGGACAAAATGCGAATTCGATTTACATTCAAGGCAAACGTGATTTTGACAGAAGCCAATTCTTTTACGCACGGGACGCTTTTAGCGCTGTGCTTTCACTAGAACCTTCTCATGCAGAAGCTAGACGTATGTTAAGGCTATCAAATCAGTATGCGGATGATTTACTTGAAAAACAATTCAAGGAAGGTCTTGCAAGTAAAGACGTTGGAAGATTCGAAATATGTATTTCTTCCATGAAGAATATAATGAATTTAACGAACAATCCTACTTCGCCAAGATATTTAGAAGCTAAAAAAATTGCTACAGAATGTGATTTATTAAAGAAAGGAAATCTATAATGTTTAATTTAAAATGTTTTATAGATGGTGAATTGTTTAAAGAGATGAAGATCAATCCTGGCCAAGAAGTTGTTATTGGCCGCGATGATACCGTCGATATTAAACTTGATTCCTATCCAGGAATTTCGCGTGAGCATTTAAAGTTAATACATTTAGGCGATAAATTATTAATCGAACGTATTTCCCAAGCTGGAAAACTAGTTGTAAATGGACAGAGCGAAAAATCAATAGAAGTCTCTGGACAAGGACAATTTTCTGTTCCTCCATACAACTTTGAAGTCCTTCAAGAAGTTGAAGAAATTATTGAACCAGAAATAGATCCTACAGATCAGAACTTAGATGAAGACACCGGCAATGGATTCAAACAAGAAAAAACATATGGTGGGGATTTCGAAAAAACAGCTGCGTCTACACAAGATTTAACAGCGTCATTTAAACGTATTGAACACGGGAACATCATTGATGAATTTCAAATGGATACCCACAAATGGACCTTCGGCCGAACAAAAACCTGTAATGTGTTTATTGATCACGAAAAAGCAAGCCGCCAACACTTTGAAGTGTTTAAAATCAACGATAAATTCTACATAAAAGATCTTGGAAGTTCGAATGGTACGTTTCTTAATGGTCATCAACTGCCAGCCAATAATGAAATTGATCTAAAATCCGGCGATGTAATTTCCATTCAAGATTATAAATTGCTATTTGAAATAAAAGATAAGTTTGTTGAAAAACAAATCTTTAATCTACCTGAATTTTATAAGCCTGTAGATTTAGGTCATCTTGGGAATTCACCAACGCCAAATGCAGATATTGGCGTTCAAAAAGTAAAACAAGGTAAATTTCAATTTAGTCAGTTAAGTAAACAACAAAAGTTTCGTGCGGTGATTACCGTTTGTTTCCTTGTGTTGATTGTGGCAGCTGCTTTATTTCCTATGGGTGGCACTAATAAAAATGGTGTTCAACGTGAACTTGCCGCACAAAAACAAATTGCTGAAGAAAACAAGATTATAGAAAATGCTAAAATTGCAGCCCTTCAATATATGGATCAGGCTAACTGGTCGACATGTTTATCTGAAGTCCAGCGGATACAAGACATACGACCTGACGATCCTGACGCCGCGGAAATCGGTATCAGATGTCAAACGGCGCTAGAAAAGCTTGAACGACAAAATCAACTTGAAGCTCAAGAGCGTGAACGTCTTGCAATAATTCAAAAAGTTCAATTGATTGTGGATGAATGCAGGGACAAGGTTCAATATGGCTCAGAAGCAACCAAAGAGTGTTTACAACCCGCAATTGAACTCTCACCAGAAAATGAAGAGATTGCAAAATTGTTTGATCTTGCCGACGCTGTCGATCGGGAAAAGGAAGCTAAGTTAGCCCAACAAGAAGCATATAGAAAAAGAATGTCATCGGGTTTAAGTATTCTAAAAGTCGCTGATAATTTTAAAAATAAAGAGTATTGGGATGATGCCATCAAGCAATACAAAAATTTTATTAAAGGAAATTATCCCGATCCTGGTGCCAAAAATAAACAACGTGCAGAACGTGAAGTTGCGTCTATACAATCAGCTCTTCAAAGCACACTCAAAAGGGCTTTGGAAGACGCTAAACTTGAGTATGGCAAAGAAAACTTTCGGGATGCTGTTCTAGCCGCAAGAAAAGGTCTTAAAATTGACGAATTCCATGCTGAGCTTAAAAAAATAGAAACAGAAGCTTTAGGATTGTTAAGAGTTGAAATTAGATCCTTATACCAAGACGGAATTTTGATGGAAGACATTGGAAAAATTCACACTGCTATTTCGAAATGGAAACAGATTCTAGAACGAGATATTCCCGGTGAAGACTACTATAAAAAAGCAGAAGATAAATTAAAAACATACGAGTCAGAGATTTAAATTTAATTTAATATCTTTAAAATAGGACAATTATAAATGAACTTTAATGAAATAGGCTTCAGAGGCGAATACATTCAGATGGCACCTAAGTACAGACTGGTTTCTGATTCAAATTGTTTTATGCTTGGAACAAGTTACGGGGATCCGTCACTGATTGATAATTTATTTGATAAATGTGAACAAGAGTATCTTTCTGCAAATCAAGATTTTGATGTCACTTCGCCATTTCCAAAGCTTACATGTTTGGATGGCGTATCTAATAAAATTTATACGACTATGCTTTTTTTAAATGACTATATTTATTCGAATTACAATAAAAACGCATACACACAAGGATTTGAATTTGTTCTTATTCAAAAATTAAATCAAAAACTTTATTGGGCCCAAATTGGCTGGCCGCAAATTCTATTGGTCACTGATAAAAATATTTCCGGCTTAGATTACAGCTTAGGCCAAAGATCCGCAAATCCCCAAGAGTCCCCGGATTTACCACATACGCTTCTTGGTTTACATAACAGTTTAAATTTTCGCGTTGAAAATTCGAAAATACGCCCGGGCGAAGAATTGCTTTTCGTAAAAAGTCAGTTTATCGCGCCTGACTTTTATCATTCTTCTAAATTAAAGAACGAAGAACTTATTAAAAAGATCTACAAATCAAACCCTAAAGCTGGGGCATGGCTTGGTCGATTAACTTTTTCTGCCTAGTAGTCAGCTGAAGATAGTACAATTCAAAATCTGTAGGTTCGATAGCCACTTCATAAGATAACGAACTTGAAAGATACGTCTTCCAATTATTTTTTATTCTTTGATCTTTCAAGTGATTTATCATTAATAAATTTTTTAGATTTACCAACTGCGCTGGAGTTTGGTCGAAATTTAAATACTTCCAAGCGTGATATAATAAATCGTTTTGGCATTGATTGGACCACGTTTTAACTTTATTGAAAAATACTCTTAAACATCCGTTTCGATGTTGATTTGTGAATTTAACACTTTGATTTAAACATGAGCTTGCAGCGAGGTTCCATTTTAAATTCTTTTTAAGTTTGGAAATTTTTTGCAGCATTTTACAATCTGAATTTTGAACCGCTAATTTAGCCATCCAACCTATAATTTCAATGGGTGAATCATCATTTTGATTGATACTTTCTAAGTCTTGAAAAACGTCTGGATATTTGTATTCACCTAGTCCCCAGATTTGGTAACCTAAACTGAATTTATCAATCTCTTGTTTAGTAAATTGCTCTTGCCCATCCGAATTAAGTTTTATAGATACATTTTTGTAAAATGATAATCGTTCCTCGAGAATTTGATCCTCAATATTTTTAGAAATTTCTTGGTTCATCAATACATTGTAAATTTTCAAATTTTTATTAAGAAAAACTCGGTATTGATCATCTACAATCAAATAAATCGGAGCCAGTCCAAATCGCCAATCCGGCCATGAACTTTCAATTAAAAAAGAATTTTTAAAATTCCTATTTCCTTTCTTTGCGTTACCATCAGTATTTTGGACAGAAAAAAATCTTAGTAAGGATTTAGAAAATGTAAGCTCATGCATATTTCTTCGAACAGAGCTTAAACTTGATGATGACCAAGAATGTAAAGTTCGGCCGATATCCGCCAAAGAGATATTTTCGTCAATTTGAAAGCTATGTTCTTTATCCCTGGGCTTTGTTGCGGGCTTAATAAAAGCATCAATCTTAATGTTGTCTTCGATTAAATCCATCACCGGCCAATTGCTTTTGTAGGATTGTTTAAGCTCTCCTTGAAGTCCCACAACTACAAAGTGAGTGTTATGCCACTTGTTTTTAGACTTCAATTTTGTAAAAAGCTTTTCTAACTGATCCTCGATCATATTGATTTTTGAATCTGCCATCTTTGGATTTCTTAAGGACGATAGATACAACACCGAAAGCTGAGGCGTAGAAGTTTTTAGAATGAATTTTTCTGCGGCTTGAAAAAGTTCATTCGTGCTCAGTTCGTCAGAAGTCATCGAGTAATCGTAAAAGTTTTCAAACCCTCGATTTAATCCCTGATAACTTTTCACAGGATCACCTTCAGAAAAGAAAGCCGTTCGATACCCTTTTGCAATTAAGTTTTGGGAAAGTAGAAGATGATTGAAAGACAATGAACTATCGGCGTGTCTAAGGCCGTGATTTATGGGGTATTCCCCTGTTAATAAACTTCCTATGGCGGCTGGTGACTGAAGGGAAGTTGTATAGGCATTGGCTAACCTTACAAAATCGTTACAAAGAATAAAAAAACCACCTTCTGCTTTTTCGAGATATTCGGGGCAAGAGACCGTGCCAGCCGCAAACCTATCAATGGCAACTATGACATAGGATGGCGAGGTCTTGGAGTTTGAAAAACACCCAGAAAGACATAAAGTAAAAAGTAAGGTAAAAAAGAGATGGATTTGGCCATTAACACTACTTTTTAGAATCTGAGGAACACCATGCAAAATTTGGATTTTTTTACGGCACAGTTTTTTGTAGTTGCACAATTTGGACACAATTTGACTCTTTATTTGTTGATCGGGTTAAGTATAGTAAGTGTTAGTTTTATTATAGAGCGTATTATATTTTTTAACAAAATTAAAAAAACACAAGAACAATTCAGGAAAGCATCAAGTGATGCGGTCTATAACAATGACGTGAGCTCACTTCGATCCTTCACCGACATGAATACAGGTTATGAATCTGAAGCGATAAAACTTGGCTTTAGTTACATTAAAGACGCTGGCACCGATGGACTTCAAGAGTATCTAGACAGCTATAAGCAAAACATTCGCCCTACTTTAGACAAGTACTTAAGTCCGTTGGCTTCGATTGGATCAAATGCTCCGTTTATTGGATTATTAGGAACTGTTTTTGGGGTTATGGAAGCTTTTCAAAGTTTAGCAACAAATCAAGGCGATCCGGGCTTGGTGATGATCGGAATTTCAAAGGCATTGATGGCAACGGCCATTGGGTTATTTGTTGCCATACCTGCGACTTTTGCCTTTAACACTTTTAATAAAAAATCTAAAACTGTACTTAACCACATCGACACTATCCGTGATTTATGTGTGGCACATAAAAAGAAAATTTAGATTAAGAATGAAGTTTTAGTTTTTTAAGTTACAAAGCAACAGATTTACTTACAGGAACAAAATGGGACGAAAAGTAAAAGACGATGATGATGATTTAATATCTGATATTAATATTGTACCCTTTGTAGATATCTTACTTGTCATTCTAATTATATTTATGGTGACAGCCCCTGTGGTGATGCGCCCTTCGCTGAAAATTCAGTTACCAGAAGCTTCGTCTGGCGATAAAACCGAATATACCCCATTTCAACTTTCAGTCTCTTCGAAAGAACAAATCACACTCAACGGTGAGCCCATCCAATTTGAAAACCTTAAGTTATTGGCTCAAGACTTCATTGCGAAAAATCCAGCAGGACAAGCTGTAATTTCCGCTGATGAAGCTGTTCCTCACGGTGATGTAATTGCCATTTTGGATCAAATAAAATTAGGTGGAGTTAAAAAATTAGGTTTAAGTATCCGTAATCAATAACCACGCTTAGCAATACGAAATTAAAGCCGCGTAGATCACATCAAAAATAAAGACCAAGAAAATGATCTAAGTGAAACGATCCCGTAATAAGAGAAAATCAAAGCTGTAGCTAAAACACTTAACCAAAACATTTGCGGCATCCATAAAAGTATCGATGCAAATTCCAATTTACCTCTAGAAGAAAAAACTTCATAACTTTTTAAAAAAAACCCAGTCCAAAGTAGTACTGCCGGTACAAGCTGCATTAAACCGAACTTAAAACTCAATTGAGCCATTTGGGAAAGCTCATGACCTTTTGGTAACCCAATTCTCAAAACTATGAAGAATAAGGAAATGAATGTGGTAGCAATGGCTAAAATCAAAAAGAAAATTTTGAATAAAATCATAAGATATTTTTGTTCTACATAACTAAAACGTCAATATTTTAGAAAAAAATGTGTGGATTTATTGTCATCTATAACAATAAACCTAACAGCTTAAATTCATATTGTTTACTACCATTTTATAAAGCAGGACATTTCAACGCTTTCAGGAACGGAAAGATCCGAGCCATTTATTTCTATATAAGCAGCAAACGACCCTTCCAACAGATTGAATCCTTGTGGCACTAAAAGATCAAACCAATTAAATTCGCTCACTAGATTAGGAAAAACTATAAATTCACTTTCCTTGAATCGAACAGAACCTATTAAATCCGTAACATTAGAATCATAAACACCCTTCATTTTAGCTTTAATCAAAGAGTATTCGTTTTCAACGTAACCCGAAAACGAAATAGATCCTAAGGAATCGTCTGAATAGTTTTGTACTTCGTCCACTGAGTTACATATTAAAACTGGTAGGCTTGCGTTTTGGGCATTCGAAACAGTTAAGCCTAACAATATAATAAAAAGCGATAATATTGATTTTATATTCACAATTCCCCCTCGAATTCAAAAATAAAAATCTTGTTTTTAATCGAGCTCAAAGAACCACGGAAATTTAAACGTGTAAACTTAAAAACTATGTATCCTTAAACCATGATACAGTTTAACCAAATCTTAATGATTAAAAATCAAAATTCTTTCAAAAGACCTGATCGTGGCGGAATCCAAGGGGCTGGAAGTTTCACGCACTTATGAGTTTCATCATTTAAATCTAAGTCCGAAAAGCTTTCTTGTGAAGATCTGGAATGAAATCTTAGATCCACGTATTTACCAGAATCATAGAGATATGGGATACGTACAAACTGAAACCAATTTTTTAAGCGACAGTCATTTTGATCATTAAATATTTTCTTTTTTGATCCCTCGTAAACTTGAATCCATTTCATACCTTCAAGCTTAGGAATTTGTCTGCTCTTTAAAAAATCTTTTGTTAAGTTTAACACAGGGCCATTGGTTTTTTTATTAGTATCAAACATCCCTTTGGGACATTTGAATAACCAAAAATCTCTACTTTGAAATTGTCCTACGGCCACATTGAAGCCATCCTCACCCAAAATTCTTGACGAATAGACATTCCAACAAAAGGGATTTCCTGGGTACGGTGTCATGGCCAAATCTATAAACTGAGATGCAGTATTTTTGGCACTTTCTTTACCATCACCATTTAAAAGCAAACCGTTTAGTTTTGAATTAAAAGCAGAAGTTATTTTGTCTTCAACCCTTATTCCTTCCACTATAAAACTTAAAATCATAAGAGCCGTAAAACCCAAAGCTACTATGGTTTTTGTAGACTCGATCATTTTATTAAAAAACCAAATCATGGCTATGAAATAAAAACCTAAAGCTAGAACCGTACCTAAAGACATCATTTGTATTTTAAAAGCTAAAAACAAGGTCGATATAAAAAATAAAATCAAAACGGATTTAATACTTAAAACTTTTTTTAAAGGAGTAATAGCGAGTGGTAAGATACTAAACCAAATCAAGGGTTCAATAATGAATACTCGGTCGCCATAATACCACTGGTTATCCCATGGAAAAAACGGATGAACTCCATATATATTTAAAAAATCTAATGCAATGTGAAGACAGATATTAATTGTTATTAAAACTAGTCCCCACCACCAAATGAGCTTGTCTTTAATTTTGAAAATCAAAGCTGATATAAACAAGGCTATCAGTGCTTGCGGAAAAGCGAGTATAAATGTGTGGCTATGCCCACGGTGATGAATAAAGTATCCCAATTTGGAAGAGTCATAAAGGCTGTAAATTAAATCCAAATCAGGAAAGTTTGCTGCAAATATAGAAACAAAAATTAGAAACGAAGATATCTTAGGATCTTTAAATCTTTCTGACAGATCAAGTTTTTTAAATTTTAAGTGTTTAGCCGATTTTGCGACAGCATAGCCAACTAACGAATGTGTTAAATTATCCATAGATTGTCCTATTCATTTATAACACCTTGTAAAGTTCAAAAGCCGTTAATCTTAACCCGTCACTGGCCTATGATAAAAAATTTTGTAATTCTTTTTTAAGGTTATCTTTTAATATCTCAGCATCAAAGGATTTTATCTGATCCAGACTTCCAACATCGCTTGGTTTATAACCGCAAGGTTGTATCCCCTGAAACGCATTTTGATCTTCAAATAAATTGATCGCACAACCGTGGTAAGTCACCCATCTGCGAACTGCAATACCGAAGGCTGCAATCTTTTTGGAATTCCACCATAGTCCACGGTTTAAAAGTTTACGACCTTCGCTATCGATATCTACATCTTCTTTGAGATACACATCTTCGAATCCAGAAAGGGCTAATGCGCTTAACACGGCTTTTTCAAAGGATGTCAGAAAACTCATGACATCTTTTGCTTTTAAATGAGAAAAATTTGTTTGATCCAAAGATATAATTGGATAGACGATCAATTGGTTAGGTCCATGATAAGTGGCCCGTCCACCGCGTCTGACTTCGAAAGTTTCGCCAGTCCAACCATTGATATCAGAAGGTTTTGTGGATCGACCAAGGGTCACCACAGGAGGATGCGAGCAAAACAAAACTTGATCTTGAACCTGACCCCTATATCTTTGCTCCACAAGATTTTCTTGTAGAGCTAACGCTTTGTCATAGTTAATAAGTCCTAAATCTTGAAATTCCAAAATTAATGGCGAGTTGTATTTTCTGGTTGTGAGCTTGCCGACGCTTTGGTTAATGGTTTTTGAATGATGTGAATAGCGTGACCTAGCGTAGCTTCAGCGGCTTCCATCATCGTTTCACCAAGTGTTGGATGTGGATGGATTGTTAAAGCGATATCTTCTAAGGTCGCACCCATTTCAATAGCTAAGGCTGCTTCTGAAATTAAATTCGAAGCTTCTGGTCCAACAATATGAACACCTAAAACTACATTTGTAGTTTCATCAGCTATGATTTTTACGAAACCGTCAGTGGCTTGCAAAGATACTGCTTTACCATTAGCTGCGAACGGAAATTTACCAATTTTCAAATTCGTATAACCTGCATCACGGCATTCTTTTTCAGTCATACCCGCTGACGCAATTTCTGGGTCGGTAAAAATCACAGCCGGAACAGTTTTTACGTCATAAGCTCGATTATGGCCCGCCATATTTTCTGCAACCAATACACCTTCATGACTGGCCTTATGAGCTAACATCGGCTGACACGCAATATCGCCAATCGCATAAATACCTGGAATATTTGTTCTACGTTTAGCATCGACCATTACGAAACCCTTAGCGTCAATGGCCATACCTAATTCTTTTAAACCCATTTCATCACTGTTTGGCTTACGGCCAACAGTCAAAATAATTTTATCGCATTCGAAAGATTCTGTTTTACCTTCGATCTCTGCTTTAACAAAAGTTTTACCAGCTTTGGTTTCGAAAGATTTTGCGAAGGCTTTGTATTTTATAATGACGCCTTCTTTTTTTAATTTCTTTTCAACAACAGCTACTAAATCAGGTTCGACGACACCGGCAAGTAAATGGTCATTAGCTTCAAGAATGGTAACCTCAGCGCCTAATTTGTTTAAGTATCCACCGATTTCAAGTCCGATGTATCCACCACCAATCACGACTAATTTTTTTGGTACTTCATCTAAATCCAAAGCCCCTGTTGAGCTTAAAACTAACTTTTCGTCAAATTTAAATCCAGGAATTTCTATAGGTCTTGACCCTGTGGCCACCACAAAATTCTTTGCATTGATTTCTAAATCTTCGCCAGAGTCAGCTTTTACTTTCAAGGTAGTTGCGCTTTTAAAAGTGGCTTTACCTCGAATGATTTCAACTTTATTACCTTTTAAAAGTTGAGAAACTCCACCAGACATTTTCTGAGATACAGATTCTTTCCAACCTTTCAGTTTTTTCATGTCCAATCTGACGTTACCAATCATGATCCCCATAATACTACTGTCATGTTGAGCTTTATGTAAAAACTCAGAGGCCGCGATCATAGCTTTTGAAGGAATACATCCAACGTTTAAACAAACACCACCAAGAAATTCTCTTTCTATAATGCAGGTTTTTAGACCAAGTTGAGCGCTTCGGATTGCGGCGACGTAGCCACCAGGTCCTGCACCGATTACGCAAACATCATATCCGTCTTTAACTTGTGTCGACATTTTGTCTCCTTAAAAATTATTTAAAATACTTTTTTCATTTTAGCGCTGTCCATTTCACTCGCACAATTTTGGGCGGCTACGCACGCCCAAGTGCTCGCTGGAACTTTTCCCACTGCGTGGGGCGCTGTCTAGTTCACTCGTGCGCTCTTCGGGAGGCTACCGTTCAGTCCGCTTCGCTGGGACCTTTCCCAATGCGTCGGGCGATGTCTAGCACACTCGCACCCACACGTCGAACTTCGTTCGACTTTCGTGGGGCTCGTTGGTGCTTTTCGTCCTGCAGACGGCTACACCATGTTCAACATTAACTCGCTGGGATTTTCTAGCTTTTTGATGAATGAAGCTAGGAAATTGGCAGCGACGGCGCCGTCGATCAATCTGTGATCGG
>JANODG010000074.1:0-4720 GCA_031412575.1 Bdellovibrionales bacterium | reverse complement strand
ATAAAAAACAATACGACCACAAGTACCATCTAAGGGCTGTGGGGTTTTTAGGTGGCTTTCTATATTTTTTTGGATTTATGGATAATCCTTATAAAGAAAGGATACAGGACACTTTCAAGAGATCTGATTTTGATGCCCTTCGTTCAGACTGGAATACAGTTGGACAGGATTTTAATAGGGTTATCAAAAAGCAAAATCTAAAAGTAGATGCCTGTAAGTAAAGGAAGAAAAAGAAAGAAAAAGAAATCTCCTTCAAAACAACTGTCTAAAAGTTATCCAATGGCCCATAGTATGGAGATGTCCAGAACCCAAAGGCAACAAGGAATGGGGCCACTAAGTCAACAATCACAAAGTTATTATCAAGGTATCGTCCCATCGCCTGAAATGATGGAACATTATAAAGATGTTGACGAAACTTTACCTGGCAGATTGGTAGCTTTAACAGAAGATGAAGCTGCTCACAGAAGAGGCTTAGAACAGCGTCTAACAACTCATGCATTCGTGACTACTTTAATAGGGCAAATATTCGCATTTTTGGCTGTGGGTTTAATTGCGGTACTATCTTATTTATATATGATTAATGGTCATGCTGAGGAAGGCAAAGTTATCGCAGTTGCGATAATTGTTAGTTTAGCAGCTTTATTTTTAGGTAAACAGGTTTTTAGAAAATCTAAAAATGATGAAAAATCTAAGTAATAAATTTCAAAGAACTATTTTGCTTTCTTTTTAGCTTTCTTAGGTAAAGGAGTTGATAGAGCCTTCTTCATGGCTTCTTCGAAAGTAATATTCAGTTTAACAACAATTTCCTCTTTCTTTATTTTCTTTGACTTTCCCACAAATGAATGTATTTAAAACGAAATGAAATTCCCTTCTTCTAGACTAACATTATATTTGGTTCGAAAGGCTGCACGTTTAGTATTGAATGATGTTTGGAGTGGCTTTGTTTTGCCCCCTTTAAAACAAACAATTGCCTTTGCATCTAACGCAGATAAATCAATACTATTTTCATTCAATATTTGAATTGTATCTTCTAATTGTTTTATAGCATCCCCTCTTTTACGGTTTCTTTGTCCCGATTCACTTATTTCTACCATAAAGAACTTATCCTCATTAAATAAAATGCAATCACATTTTTTATGATCATCTTCAAATAAACAGTTGTCGGTTTTAATCAAACAAACATCTTTTTTGTTTTTGTTTTGAACCCTCAGTTGATAATTATCTTTATCCCCAACAATTTTAACTGGTTCTTCTTTTTCATCACCTTTTAAGTCAGCAACAAAGAAAAATCCTGTTGAAATAATTTCATAAGAAGTTTTAGAATGGCAAAGGGATTTATTAGGCCTTTTACATTCGCCGAAAGCTATTTTTAAAAGAGCAATTAGTTTAATCATTTTCCAATTCCATTAATTTATCGAAATCGTCATTTATTTCGTCTGTGGAGGCATCTATAAAATTGTCGGAAATCAATCCTGTTTTATCGTCAAAAATCAATTCTGCATGGCCATTTTTAATTTGATAAGCTGTGAATGATTTTGGATCTATTACAGCTTTGACAATTTTGTTTACAGTTTTTTTAATTTTTTCTTCAATAGGTTTTCTACCTGGATCAGTATATCTAACAGTTTCAGAAACTTTAGTTATTACTTTATGTGCGTATAAAAAATTGTTTAAAGCTGATAATACATAAGGGCTATGTGTAGTATAAGTATGTATTATTCCAATGTCCTCCCAACCATACATACTTGGGTCATGTCGTATGCTTTCGATGAGTTCTATTAACCTGTATTGCGCACTTGGAAATAAATTCAATTCTGGCTCTTCGATCACAAATGATTTATGGTCATTACTTCGCATTTTGTCTGCAAACAATAATATTGGAATTACACTTTGTATACCGGAGGCAGCGGATTCGAGCGCAATTGCAATACCATCACCTATTTGTATTTTATCATTACCATCTTCTATTTTATATTTCAAATTCTCTTGGATAAAACTTAAATCAATAGATTTAGTGTTAGATTTTTCAAGTTCTGCGGCAAAAGATAAAATATGCTTTGGGATTGGAACCTCATTTAACATCAGGTTTGCTAACGATTGTTTAATTATATTAGCAATAATCCTTTCAGCTGGAATATATACAGCAGCATTAGCACTCAAGCTTATTTCAATCTTCTCTAAAATATCAATTAAACTTATAATGCTATCTTTTCCTAATCTTTTTAATTCTGCTTCTTCTACAAGCGTTTTTTTCTTATCAATTAGGTCGTTGTTTCGTAAAAAGTGAGTAGCTCTAATATGAAATAACAAAAAAGGAGGAAAAAGTTTTGCCAGTTTTACTGCGATAGCGCCTTTGTTAGAATCAAAATCTTCAGCCAACTTCTTGACTTCTTTAACTTTGTTAAGCAGCCTGCAATGATAAATTATTTCTCCATTTATCAATGAAATTTTATGCACTTCAGATTCAAAACATATTTCGGTAGAATCAGTCAAAAAGGTATCAATATTAAACAGCTTTAATACTTCGATTATTGTTTCTCTAGGATATACATGACTTTCAATTACATCGTCGCTGATTATTTCTTTTAGAAATTTCCTCGGGGATTTAAAAATGGTGAATATTTTCGCTAAGACACTTTTACCCGATGCTTGTGGGCCAATAAAAACATTTACATTCTTCAAAGTCAAATCGACTTCTTTTATAGGCCCAAAATCCTTAATCTTTAATGTTGATTTCATAATTTGATCTGTAAAAACTAGATCAAATATATAGGTTTGTAATTTATTTGGCTTTATCATTTTCATTATGTTTAATTAGGTTTTTGTAAGTCAACCGTCCTTCAACATTCTGTAGAGTTTGATTAAAGCGTTCTTTATCTGTTATTTTACGTGTATTGTACCTATAAGATGTTTCAATACAATAGCGTTGTAAGTGTTTAGGGCTTACTTGATGATAGATACCAATAATAGAACGTTTAAGGCACGAAAAGAAGCCTTCCACCGTATTAGTGTATGCCAATCCATCCCTAAACTGCATCTGAGTATGGTTTACTGTCAAATGCTCTTTATATTCTTCATCTAGCCCTTTATAGGATAAATGAGTATCGGTAACTACTATTGCGTCTTTATCTACATTATCCCTCACCATATCTTTAAACGTCTTATCTATAACAGTCAAACGTGCTTTTCCATCTCTTTCTACAAAACCCATGACGGCTGTTTTGTTATCAATAGCCTGCTCCTGTAGTTTTTTACGTCTTCCCCGGTTCATGTTGGCAAATTTGCCACCTACATAAGTTTCATCCAGTTCTACGATATTTTCTAAAGGAGCAGGCGTAGGGTCTCCCATTATTAGTCTAACACGATGAAGTACAAACCATGCAGTCTTTTGAGTTATGCCCAAATCCCTGCTTAATTGCAAACTGCTAATTCCTTTTTTGTGTCCGGTTAATAGGAATATTGCAGCCATCCATGTGCTTAATTTAACCTTTGAGTTTTCAAAAACAGTTCCTACAGTTACAGTAAAATTCTTTTTGCAAGACTTAGAACTGCATCTGTAAGTTTTACCATCTTTTAATTTATAAGGATTAGTAGAGTTACAGTGAGGGCAAAAGGGTTGACCTCCCCAGCGCATTTCTTCCATGTACTGGCGTGCAACATCTTCGTTAGAAAGCTGCGTCATTAAATCCTTTAAATTCTTAAACTGTAACATTATTATTTTTATAAATAAACGGAAAGATTAATATCAGTTAGACCCAATAGGTAACCCTAATAATTTTAGAAATGCCATACTGTCATTAAGGCACTTCAAATTTTACTTTAAGTAGGGGTGAATCTCTTATCCTGAATTTCCCAAACTTTTTGGTAGGGGCTTGTGTGAAGTGGTATATAGTAGCCAAAAAAACAATTTTGCTTTTAGTAAAAATATCAACTAATGATATTAGTTATCTGTAAAATAATTCGGTGAAAATTGAGCTATGAAAAATAGCATAAAGATAATTAATATAAATATTGTAATTCAATTATTTAAAAGTTTTGTTGAATAATTAATATTAAAATATAAATTCAAATTTTCATCTTATTTTACTCGATTGTGTAACTATTACATTTTTGGTAATTTTTTATTTATAAATAATTTAAAGTATTGATTTGCATCTTTATATAAAGCTTATCTATGTTATAATTTTATATGAAATTTAATTTTGAAATTTTAACCATTTGTTTGTAGGCTGAAAAGCTGTTGTTTGGCATTTTTTGCCGTAGTAGATGGTTTGATAGCATCTCATTTTTAATTTGAGTAAAGGGCTTCCAAGATGATATTTTATAAAAAATGACAAATTGTCTTTTTGAAATTTATATAGAAGCTTGCGTCCCGGAATTAATATTTCCTTACATCAGTGATCTCAGAAAAAATATTTTTAAAATTTCACGTATATAATGCCGCTTCTTTTTTAGGAAGAAACTGCAGGCTTCAAAAAAAATATCTTGAAAAAAGCTTTGATTTGGAAAAAGCGTTTTCTATGTTTGTGAAAGAATTAAGCAATGACCCTTACCTCGGTTATCCTTACCTTCAACTGATTCCAATCTTCCAGACTAACTGTCTCCAAATTCCCACGAATAAGCTAACCTCCAATGACGATTCATTTTAAAAATGAACTCCTACGTCTGCCGCTTACTCAAACCCCACAAACCCAAGAAAAGATGAAGTCAATTTTTACCC
>JANODG010000073.1:0-7870 GCA_031412575.1 Bdellovibrionales bacterium | reverse complement strand
TCGCTTTCGCAATTAACCTGGGTTGAAAAAAGATTTTTATTTGTATACACGGGCTCAAAAGGGGATGAAAAACGGGCCGTTGTATCTTCGAAAGTGACGTTAATGTTGTTCGGATTTACGATATTTCGACCGGATGAATTTTTAAAAGTGAAATATAAAAGCTCACACTGGTTGCTTAAAGCAGACAACCCAACAGCATGACTATCTTTTCCAAGCAGCAAGTATTTTACAACTGTGCTATTGTAGTCGGAATTGATTGCTGATTCACCATCAGAAGACTTTTCGGAACTTAAATTTGAAGAGCAAGAATTTAAAGTGATAATCATACAGGCCAAAAAAAGGAAATTACAGATGGATAGTTTCATACTTTCTATTTTTGCCTTGATAAGCAAAAATTTCAATTCTAGACCGGACGTCTAGTTAACCATGAAAACAAAAAAACTTTAGTATTTAAGATTTAGGATTTTTTTTATCAGATTTGTGTGTACAGTCTGGACTTATAAATTTTTTCGAGGCTTCAACAGACTCTGAGGTCTTGTTAATTTCAGATTTATCGAAATTATTTTGATCGGCTTGATACTGCTCTAAATCTAAAGTCCTTAATGCCAAAGCATGTATTCGGGGCATCACATCTTTTAAAGATTGGTACACGTGTTTTTGACGATCAATTCTTTTTAAGGCTTTAAAAACATCACTAACAATTAAAACTTTGAAGTGGGACTCACGACCTTTGGGCCCGGAGTGTTTATCACTTTCATTTTCTATATCTAAAAAAACGGGCTGATAAACTTCGGTTAATATTTTTACAATTTCAGATTCGATTTTTTTGTTCATTAGTTTTTTATTTGTCCTTAGCTTCTTAAAAAAGAGCTTTGCTGTACTTTTTAATTTAATCTCAAGGTTAATCTAAATCTTATTACAATGCACGAAACCCTTGCAGAATTTCATAAAACACTAAGTTGGACAAAGAAAAGGTGATTAACATTAAAAGTATAATACGTAATTTATGTAGATTCTTAGAATTCAAGGTTTTTCCAACAAAAGACCCTAGGACTATTCCCACCAACATGATTAAAAAAGATGGCATTCCGACTTTATCGTAAAACCGACCCGCCAAAGAGGGATCAAATATAAACGTAGAGATAAAAACACCTAAACAAACAAATATCATCATGGCATTGACCGTTGGAGCCTCTTCTTTGGGATCGATTAACTCGTTATTTAAAACCAACCAATTCAAAAATACACCGCTACCAACTCCTGCAAATCCAGACAAGATCCCAGAAAATAGTCCTAAAAAATAAGGATGAAGATTTGCGATCAAATTTACTTTTTTATCTTTTGAATCTAAATTTAAGATGGATTTTAAAAAACTTAAGCTCATAAACAATAAGAACATTGCTAAAAACAACCTTAAGTAAAATCCTGAAATAAAACTTGCGAGCTTAGACCCTAAAAAACCACCGGCAATAATAAATGGCGCCATTTTTAGGACGATGGACCATACGATTTTTTTTTGAAATTGATACTGTACTGAATTTATTAATACCGAAATAAAAATGAAACTTAAACTTAAGACTACAGCTTCATGAGCCGTCAGTTCATAAATGCGTGGCAAAAGGGGGACTAAAAATACGCCACCCCCAATCCCCAAAAAGGAAGACACTAAACCTAGTGCAATTCCTAAAATTAAAATCATCTTTTCTCCAAAACCGTATTTTTCAAAAAAGTTTATGCTTTATCTAAAGCTCATTAAGTTGACCGATGAAGTTTATCTTTACATCGATTTGAGTCTATCTATTTTCTGGGAACAAACACTGGAATTGGATCCCCTAGGGGTTCTTTTCTAATATGTTCAGGATCTAAATAATATCTATTTTCTTTAGCTTCAAGCTTCGATTGAAGGCTTAACATACTTTTTCGTTCCTTAGGATCAATGTCAAAACCGGCATACGTAAACTGATCATGAAATTTAGAATCGAATTTTTTCGTGAAGAAACTTTCCCAAGCTGTAGAATCTAGTTCGCAATTATACGTGATCGTTCGTGGATGAGAATGCACCGGAGTGAACGCCGTTAAAATCTCTAGATTTCCGAAATTACAATGAAGTTTAAGCGCAGGACTTTCCCACTGAGTCATTCCAAAAAGTTGGGGCACATTGCAATACCAAAGCCCAAAAGCTTTAGACAAAAATCCTAAACCATAAAAACGATCTTCTTCTAACAATAAAGAATTTATCGAGGATAAATTATGCGCAAGCCAACATTCTGGCTGAACCGTTGGAATACAAATAAATAAAGATAAAGGCGTCCACTCACCTTCGATAGGTTTTCCTATGGCTGATCTTAAGGCTGGACTTAATGTCGCCGTTTTATGGGCAAAGCCCACCACAACACCAGGCATAATGGCACAATCATAAAAAACCCATCTGGGCATGGCCATGTTAGCCCCTTGAAAAGCACGGCCTTCAATATCTAAAATCAAATCTGAAAATTCAAGTTCTTTTAAATGAAAGGGGTTTTTTAAAACCATTTTGGTTTTATCAAACCAATCGATGCTGCTATGAAGCTCACCCGGATTTAAAGAATGGTTATTGTCGCGTGATAAAACATAAGGACGGATATTATCATGATCCAACCAATTCACTTTAATTGCAAAATCAGGTGATGACATAAACTTAAGCCTTTGGTCCGATCATATCTTCTGGACGAACATATTTATCAAAGTCTTTCGCTGACATTAGACCTAAATTCACAGCCTCTTCTTTTAAAGTCGTGTTATTTTCATAGGCCGTTTTTGCAATCTTAGCCGCATTGTCGTAACCAATATGCGGATTTAGAGCTGTCACTAACATGAGCGAATTTTCTAAATGTTTTTGAATCTGTGGTTTGTTAGCTTCTATTCCAACTAAACAATTTTCTCTGAAACTATCTAAGCCGTCAGATAAAAGTCGGACTGAATTTAAAACGTTAAACACCATAACTGGCTTGAACACGTTGAGTTCAAAATGTCCCATGCTCCCGGCGATACCAACGGCAGTGTCATTCCCCATCACTTGTACGGCAACCATGGTTAACGCCTCGGACTGGGTGGGGTTCACTTTACCTGGCATAATACTACTGCCGGGTTCGTTGGCCGGTAAAATCAATTCTCCGATTCCACTTCGTGGACCACTGCCTAGCATACGAATGTCATTTGCGATCTTCATCAAAGCCACAGCTAAGGTTTTAAGACTGCCGTGAAATTCCACTAAGGCATCATGGGCTGCCAAAGCTTCAAATTTATTAGGCGCAGATCTAAATTTATGACCTGTATCTTTAGAAATGTACTCACACACTTTTTTAGAAAATTCGGGATGAGTGTTTAAGCCTGTCCCAACAGCAGTGCCACCAATGGCTAAATCTAAAACGTCGTCTAAAGATCTTTCGATGCGCTTAATGGCCTGTTCGATTTGACGTTCGTAACCCGAAAACTCTTGCTCTAGAGTCAAAGGGGTCGCATCCATAAAATGAGTGCGTCCAATTTTAACTACACCTTTAAATTCTTTCGCTTTTTTTGACATGGCTTTTAAAAAATCTTTTAATGCAGGTTTTAAGCGGCGCTCGGTTTCATTCACAACAGCCACGTGCATAGCTGTAGGGAAGGTATCGTTCGAAGACTGCGCTTTATTCACATCATCGTTGGGATGAACTTTTTTATCTCCGCGCTTAAATCCTAAAATTTCAGAAGCACGGTTGGCGATAACTTCGTTTGCATTCATATTTGTTTGTGTGCCACTCCCCGTCTGCCAAACTACTAATGGAAATTCTTGATCCCATTGACCTTTAATGACTTCGTCACAAGCTTTAACAATAGCTGCTGTTTTTTCTGAATCTAAGCTTCCAAGATCTTTATTGGCTAATGCCGCGGCCTTTTTTAGAAATCCCAGGGCCTTGATCATTTCTGGTGGAAAAATATCTTTACCGATCTTAAAATTTTCTAAGGACCTTTGAGTCTGTGCTCCCCAAAGTCTGTCATTGGAAACTTCAATTGAACCCATAGAATCTTTTTCTAAACGTGTAGACATGCAGATATTCCTTAAGTTGATGTGACGATTTATGGGTTTAAGGTTACACGATTTGAGGTTAAAATGTCAGTTACAGTAGGCAGTTTTTGAAACTAACACGTTATGGCAGGTCCAAAATAAGCATTTCTGAGTTTTAATTGTATAAAAATTAAATAAATAATAGAAATCCACAATGTCCAAAAAAAGTGTTTCTAATGATAAAAAATATTGGCTTATGAAATCTGAACCCGATGCATATTCTATTGATCAATTCCAGAAAGACAAAAAAACACTTTGGGAAGGTGTTAGAAATTATCAAGCCCGAAATTTCATGACCCAGTCCATGTCGATTGGCGATGAGATTTTATTTTATCACTCAAATGCCACACCACCTTGTATTGTTGGTCTTGGGCGTATCTCGAAAGCAGCGCAACCAGACCCATCAGCTTTTGATAAAAAATCCGATTACTATGAACCAAAAGCCACACCCGAAAGACCAATTTGGGAATGCGTCGAAGTGGAATTCGTAGAAAAGTTTGCTAACCCCCTGCCATTATCTGAAGTGCGGAACATTAAAGCCTTAGAAAAAATGATTTTGGTTAAAAAAGGTTCACGACTTTCCATTCAACCCGTAACTTTGACAGAATTTAAGACGATTTTAAAAATCTGCCAATGATAACTAGCGAAATGAAAAATAAGGGCCGCATTATGATTGCACCTATGGAAGGTGTGGTAGACCCATGGATTCGCGAAATTTTAACCTCTTTTGGAGGCATAGATTTTTGTGTGACTGAATTTATCCGTGTCACAAGTCAAATTGTTCCAGACCATGTTTTTTATGAATACGCTCCTGAGCTTAGAACCGAAGGTCGGAGTTCAAGCGGTACACCTGTATTTGTTCAACTTCTTGGGAGTGACTTAAATTATATGGCTGAAAACGCTTTTAAAGCTTCCGAACTTGGAGCTTATGGCATTGATATAAATTTTGGATGCCCAGCAAAGACTGTAAACCGAAATGATGGAGGGTCAGTAATTTTAAAAAATCCAAATCGTGTTTTTGAAATCACTTCGGCCGTTCGAAAAGCAGTTCCCAAAAACATTCAAGTAAATGCAAAAGTAAGACTTGGATTTGAACACAAAGACTTTCACAAAGAAATTGCAATCGCTGCTGAAGAAGCTGGTGCAGGATGGCTTGCGGTTCACGCACGAACAAAAGTCGAAGGTTATAAACCGCCCGCCCATTGGGATTTTATTCGTAGTATGAAAAACTCGGTTAAAATTCCTGTCATCGCCAATGGCGAAATTTGGACCATAGACGACTATCACCGTTGTCGCGAAGTCAGCGAGTGTAATGACGTGATGATAGGGCGTGGACTTATGGCCGAACCTTTGTTGGCCCAGATGATCCATGGATCTTTCGACTTACAAAAGGAAAATTTAAATAAAATTTACTTAGATAAGTTTGTTTTAAAGTATATAGAAATTTGCCCAAGAAAGGATACGGACTTTTTAGTAGGACGAACTAAACAATTGATAAAGCTTTTGGCTAGAAATCATGAATATTTTAAAACACTTTTTGAGACCATTAAAATCATAAGAACATTAAATGAAATAGTAATTCATCTTGAAAAAGAATCTGCAGCAATAGCCTAATTATACAAACTATGACAGAGGATTCACCAAAAAGTTTAGTAAACTATTGATTGAATAAAACAAATTATTTCGCTGGATTCGTGCTTTTTTGACCTTCGAGCTGAAATCCTAGTGCTTTAATTTTTGCACGGCTATCTGGGCTTAACGAATCGTAGAAAGCCTCGGGGTCTTGTTGGGCGTTCAATAACATTTTGTTTACAGCTGAAGCGTCCCCGTTTTGTTCTTTGATTAATTGCGAAAATATCTCGGAACTAATCCCATAGGCTTTATTTTTTTGGTCCGCGGTCATTCCTAAAGCGTTCATCTGATCTACATGCTTTTGAGCGTCAGGGTTTTCTTTGATAACGGCCTCGCGCGCCGCTTTATCATTAAGTAAATTCTTAGTATCTTGCAGGGCTTCGGACTCATATTTATCCATTTCTGCAAAAGCTGTTGAAGCTATTAACACCGACACTACAACTAGATATTTAATTGTGTTTTTCATGTTTTTCTTATCGGTAAAAGAATAGAGAAGGATTAAAAATTGTCTGACGAATTGTTAAAGTCCCAATTTTGTAGGATCGTCTGAAACTCTACATCGTTTTAGTCTCAAATTGGATCGATTGTTTTTTTCAGCGTTTTAATTTGATATCGTTTTGTCTTAATTAATGAATTTTTTTAAATTTGATTGCATTTATCGTAGAAACGCTTCTTTTAAGTTTTTCATTTGATCTATAGAAAATTGTTAAGCTCTATGTTAAAGCTTTTCGATGGAAACAAAATACGAACCCGGCCAAAAAGTTGAACTCATTATTATCCGAGAAACCCAATTAGGTTTTTTGGCTAAAGTAAATAATGAAGATGTAGGGCTGCTTTATCACAATGAAATTTTTGAACATCTGGAACCCGATCAAGAACTTCCTGGATACATCAAAAAAATCCGTGAAGATGGTGGCATTGATCTTCAATTAAAAGCCTTCGGAAACTTTGGTGTCGATGAATTATCTGAGCAGATATTAGAAGCTTTAAAAGAAAACGACGGCTTTATCCCTGTTAATGCCAAATCCCCTGCCGAACTTATTCATAATCACTTTGGCGTTAGTAAAAAGAACTTTAAAATGGCCTTGGGGCATTTATATAAAAAGCGGCTTGTCACTTTTAATGACGAGGGTACAAGCCTAGTTAAAAAATAATAGTTTACACTCCAAAACCCTGTGTCATGATCTAGAGAGGTCTATAGACTGACAAAGGATACTTATGAACAAAAAGGTCATGTTTTTAATACTTTGCGTGTTTTGGCTAGTTTCATGCTCGGAAGACGAAACAATCGTTTATGAAAGTGCGGTCCAGAGCATTCAAGTTTGCCAGGCTGAATTCATCACTGGCGTTGAGTTCAGATACACAACAACTTTTTTTGTAGATGGAAATGTGTTTGTGAATTGTGAGCTTACAGATTTTCAACTTAACAGGTCAGTCACATCGACTCAGTTTTATCCTTCGAACTCTTCAACGTCTGCAGCAACTCGTCTAGAGTGTATAAATAACCACGCTTTGTCGGCATCTGCCGGTGGGGAATTCATTTATGATGTTGTAGGCGGGGTACCTGCGGTGACGTTCATTGATACGATCGCAAACCCAGATATCACGACAACTTATGACTATTTACCTGAAGAGTGTGATACACAATTTTTTTAATTAAAGATTTTAAGATTTATTACAATACACCCAAAAAAATTAAATACTTAATCTTTTAACAAAGTATCAAGGTCGCCTTTTAGATCTAAGGCTTGAAGATCGGTGAACCCACCAACCAATTCAGTACCAATAAAGATTTGAGGAACTGTTCGCATCCCCGTTCTTTCTTTTAAAGCATTTAACTCGTCTATCTTTCCATCTAAATTAATCTCAACGTATGGGACACCTTTGTTATCTAACAAAAGTTTAGCGTAATCGCAGTATGGGCAAACAGATTTTGAGTAAATTGTAACTTTCTTCATTAATTAACAATATCATAACTTGGTTTAGAGCCAAGGTGTTTTTAGGAGAGGAGTCTTGGAGTGGAGTTACACTTTCGGGAATTTGACGGAGGGGTTTTTCTTTTTTTTATCGCTGTCTAGTTCACTCGTGCGCTCTTCGGGCGGCTTCGCACGCCCTGCGCACTCGCTGGAACTTTTCCGCCTGCCGCGGGCTTAA
>JANODG010000072.1:0-4301 GCA_031412575.1 Bdellovibrionales bacterium | reverse complement strand
TCGTCAAAAGATTAATGGGCTTACCCGGCGATATCATTAAAATGAAGCAACATCAGATCCTTGAAATCAACGGCCAAAAAGTATCCACCGAAAGTGCGCCCGAAGTTTGGCAAAACATAAAAAAATATTTCCCTTACGAAGATTCTAAAAACGTCACAGCTTTTTACGAAAACTACGAATTCTTCGAAAATACAAAGCCCAAAAAAATCACCCTTATGTACACACCCACCTCAGAAGAATCTAAAGTCACTACTTACGAAGTTCCAAAAGACCAACTTTTTTTCGTCGGAGACCACCGCAGTTCCTCTAGCGACGGACGAGTCTGGGGCTTTGTCGAAACCAAACACCTCGTCGGCCCCTTAAGCAAAATCCTTTTCAGCTGCCAATCCAAAAACGCCAGCACCCAATTCTGCGACCCACAAACCATCCGATGGGACCGAGTTTTCACATCCCCCAACTCTCAAACCTACCCATAACCTTCCAAATCTGTTTAAAAATCGAGCCTAATTTTTTAAAAAGTCACCCTACAATCTAGAGCCGAGTTCGGCTTGGACGGCCACATGCGCAGCTGTACAGCGAAGCATGCCGTGGCCACAGAAGCTTGGAAACTTAATTTTTTGCGGAACGAAGGTCCTTATACAAAAAAAGTCGACACGCGCATCCATGCGCTCTGGCGCGATTCGCCTTCGGCCAAACCGTTCACTTTTTAAATCATACGCACGAGGTGGCCGACGGCGAGCGCATCCCGCTCTCGCGAGGTCGACATTTTTTTGTATAAGGACCTTCGTTCCGAAAAAATTTAAGTTAATGCAAGCCTGTGCCAAACGCAATGAATGGATCCCAACCTGGACACCAAGAATATTGTCAGCTTGGTGTTTTTCGGCTCTAAAAAGCCCAATGACAACCAGGTCTTAAAGGAGATCCAAATGAAAACTACAACACTTGCTATCGATATTGCAAAAGAAAAATTTCATATTTTTGGTGTAGACGAATTTAATAAAATTACGCTTGATAAACCTATTTCTAGAAACAAGCTTATGGCTTTTTTAGCTAACCATCCGCCAGTTTTAATATTTATGGAGTCATGCGCTGGTTCAAATTATTTATGTAAACGCTTTAACGAAATGGGCCACACGGCAAAAAGAATAGCAGCCCAGCATGTAAAACCTTATGCAAGTCATCAAAAAAATGATCGCAATGATGCCAAAGCTATACTTGAAGCATCTAGAAGACCGGAGGCCTTATTTGTAATTGTAAAATCCAGAAAACAACAAGACTTACAAATTATTCATAAAATACGAGATCAAAAACTAAAACAATATAAAGCAATAATAAATCAAATCCGTGGATTTTTATTTGAGTATGGAATTTTAATTCCCAAATCAGCAACAAAGTTTAAAAACACTATTCCAGAAATATTAGAGGATGCGGATTTAAATTTAAGTGGAGCCATACGTGATGAAATTCAAGATTTATTCTTAGAATTCAAACTCATTGTAGCGAAAATAAAAAAGTTAGAAGAAAAAATCGCAATACTTTGTGAAGGGGATTTGTTTTACGACACAGCAATTAAAGAACTTAAAGGTGTGGGTTCAATTGTGGCTTCAAGATATTTAACGGTAGTTAACCAACATACAGATTTTAAAAACGGCAGACAGGTTTCAGCACATTTAGGACTAGTTCCAAAACAAAACTCATCTGGTGGTAAAACAAAATTAGGTGGAATAACTAAACATGGAGATGTGGGACTAAGGACATTATTAATCCAAGGAGCAAGAGCAGCACTTGCTGTTTTATCACTAAAAAAACAACTCGATATCGAAGATTTAAAATTAAAGCGCGATTTAGAAATAAAAGGATTTAATAAAATTGCAGTAAAATTAGCAAACAGAAACGCAAGAAGAATGTGGGCCATTATGAAAAAAACAGCATAGAGAGATAAGTTTAAAGAAGGAAAAAATATTTAAAGATAAAACCATTTGTCGACAAAAAAGTGAGATGAAAAAGAGTAGGACTCTTCCTTAAAAAGACCTGACGCACATACCGGCTTAATTATAGGGCCAAAAACGCAATGAGGATTTAAGGAGCAACAACAATCATCTGGGCTAGAGGAAACATAAATCCTCATTAAGAGCCGAATAGACATAAGTTGCCACACTTTTTTACAAAGCTTGATTGTTGACACCAGGTTGGGATCCATAGATATGTTTGAGGTTAAGGCCCCCAAGGGTTTTATTATTCTTATTTGAAGAAAGAATTATTTAAAGATTAGGCCGATGCCGCCGTAAGGTGCGATGAATCCGTCGTCGCTGGCGTCGCCCCATGGGAGTAAGTACGCGCCACCGATTGTGAGGGAAAATCCAAACGTGGGTCTAAACCAAAACGTATTTGAAATTGTTAATGTGGGATAAAAGTAATCCCCTTTTTGATCAAATTGGATGGAATATAAATCTTGGGCGTCTACAACGATTTCAGCATCAATGTCGCGGCTAATATTTGTGTAGTTAAACCTTGGGACTAATGTCAGTTCATAAAATCCAAAGCGACGACCCCAAACCATACCTCCGTAAACGTAAGCACCTTCAGTTGTTAAACCGGCACCACCTAGAAGTGATCCACTCCATTGGTCTTCGGCGTAGTCAGTGGCTTCAAGCATAATTCTGGCACCCATGGTAAAACCTTTGACCTGAGATTCCATCTGAAGACCTAAATCAAATTTATCACTAACACCCACTGTGTAAGTGTAACCGACGTAGGGGTAACCCGCTGTCATACTGTGAGAGTCGTTACCTTTACCTAAAGTTTGCGGAGTTACGGGATCACTAAATGGAGCGACAGCGCAGTTGGCTAGAATGAGTATGCTGAAGAGGCTAAGGAGTATGTAGTTTAGTTTGGATTTCATGATTGGATCATACGATGATCTTGGGGATGGCACAATATGTGGGAAAAAGAAAAGGCTTACAGTGGTGTAAGCCTTTTGGGAATTTGTTTTGTTGCGCTGTCTAGTTCACTCGAGCGCTTTTCGGGCGGCTTCGCACGCCCTGCGCTCTCGCTGGAACTTTTCCCACTGCGTGGGGCGCTGTCTAGTTCACTCGAGCGCTTGTCCACCTGTAGTGGGCTTAGTTTTGCGCCTTGTTTTCTAAATGACGATCGATGATCATTTTTAGTTTTTCGAAAGGTTCAGCACCACGTAAAGTTACGCCGTTGATGTTGAATGCAGGTGTTCCTCTTAACTGAAATTTGCCACCAGCTTCTTCTTTGTCAGACTCGATCATTTTTTTAACTTCATCTGAGTTTGCTGTTTTGATAACTTGAGCTAATTGACCACCAACTAATTTACCAGCTTCTTTTTCTAAGAATTCTTTAGCGCCGCCGTCTCTTAGTTTACCTTGATTTTCAAAAACTACAGTGTGAAATTTGTAAGCTTTTTCTACGTCGATTTTTCCAATACCTTCCATTAACTGAGACGCATAAACTGAATTTGGGTTACCAAGAACGTGAAAGTGTTTAAATAAAACTCTAACTTTATCGCCATACTCTTCTTTAACTTTATTAACAGTTCTAGAAGCGTCTGCACAATATCCACATGAAAAATCAGCGTATTCAACGATTGTAATTGGAGCATCTTTTTTACCCCATACAGCGCGGTTATCAGCAACTTCTGGATTTACTGGATTTTTAAATGCCGCTTCCATTTCATCTTGAGATTTGGCCATTGCTTTTTTCTGAGCGATTTCTCTCATTTGTTCTTGAGTCGATTCAATAGTGTTAAAAAAGCCTTCTGGATCTTTTTTGATCGCGCTGAAAACGATTTCTGGATCATTCTCGATAACTTTTTTGATGATTTTTCCACAACCAGTTAGCATGCTAAGCGATGCCAAAACTAACAATAATTTCTTCATATTTAAATTCTCCTTCTAGATTTTAAATTTAAAATTCAGGACTTAGTTTATAGATTCTAAGTTCGAAGAACAAGAAAGAAAAATTAGCCCAAATTGACTGCACTTAGGTCAAGCGTCCTCCCATCATCACCACAAGTTTGTAGAGCAATCTGAAACTATGAGTTAAAATAAGAGCTAACTAAACACTCACTATAGGACCCACTTTGGAACCATATGCGTGTGACCTAAATTTAAAAAGGATCATCAAATGAAAGTTATGTTCACTGTTTTCATCTTACTTTTCGCGCAACTTTGCTATGCATCAAAATATGACTACAACAAACTTCGTTTCATGGAATACAACGAGTTTCGTCAAATCAAGAACACAGCCATCAAAACGTCTCGCAAATTTCAATATCC
>JANODG010000071.1:0-17494 GCA_031412575.1 Bdellovibrionales bacterium | reverse complement strand
GTCTTAAAAATTCTAAGAATGATGCTGAATGATTTTAAATATTATTCCTCGGGCTATCCAGACATTATCTCTATGACTGCAAAACAGATAGAATTTTTTGAAGTCAAAGCCAGTGGTGATAAACTTAGTAGTCACCAACTGGATAGAATGCAAGAACTCATAGAGCTTGGATACCCATGTGAAATTATAAATGTCGAATGGATCGAGGACACCGAACAAAGTTACGTCATCTTAGATGTTGAAACAACGGGAGGACTTAAGGGACGAAGCCGTATCACAGAAATAGGTGCTGTCAAAGTTCGTAACGGAAAAGTTATAGATACTTTTAAGACCTTAATAAATCCTAATATGAAAATTCCCTCTGCGATTGTGCGCCTAACGGGAATAACGGACAAAATGGTCCAGGCAGCGCCGCAGTTTCGTGAAATTGCGAATTCGCTTAGAACCTTTTTGGAGGGTAGCATTTTTGTAGCCCATCATGTTCGTTTTGATTATGGATTTATTCAAAAAGAATTTCGTTTATTAGGCGAGGACATTGTTTTACCCACTGAATGCACAGTGGCTCTGTCACGAAAAAAGTTTCTTGGTTTAAAATCATACTCACTCAAAAATTTATGCGCTGAATTTAAAATTTCCCTTGATAACCATCACCGTGCCTTTGATGATGCCTTAGCTGCTGCTCAAGTCTTCGCAATGTGTATGGGATACGACGAACTTCGCAAAAATTTAGCTTTGGAATTCAATGAGATTTCCTATGATCGATCAGAAAGCCTTTAAATTATAAAAATCTTTTAGGGCTCGATTCAGAGCATAAATTAAAGCATTAGCCGCTAATCTTTTGTTTTTAAATTATCTTCATTTTCAGAAATAAACTCTTGAATGTCATCGGCGATACTTAAAAGTTTTATCCACTGTTCTTTATAAAGCGTAACAGGAAATCGACCCATTCCGTAAATAGATAAAGCACCTTTGGCACTAACTTTCATGGAAAGAGTCCCTTTGGCGGGTTTTTGAGTTTTTAGCGCTGCGTTTTCGGCTCGTAATCTTTCAAGCTCTTTTTGCATATCATCTGACATATAGTTTCTCCGCAGTTAAAATTATTAAAAGATACTAACTTAAGTTTTGATTTAAGGGAAATAGATCTTTAGATTTAAGGTCCTTCACCCCATAGTTGTAATTAAATTCTATCGACTGATCAATCAGAGCCCTTTCGACGAAAAATGAAAAAAAAATTGGTCGGACCGTATGAATAGATGATTACTAAAACCAAAAATAGCTCCCGATTGTTATTCGAGGGCAATAGTAATATTATTCGGATATGAAATATATAATATTTTTCCTAACTTTTTCTATGATTTCAAGCTTAGAAGCGGCTAGTGTTAAAAAGAGACTACTCATTCTCGGTGATTCTATAACCGAAGGCTATGGCATTCAAAAGCAAGACGCTTTCCCGAATCAACTGCAGATCTTATTAGATGAAAAGAAAAAAAACGTAGAAGTCATTAGTGCTGGAATAAGCGGATCGACATCTGCAAGTGCTGTCAAAAGACTTCAGTGGCATTTAAAGAAAAAACCAGATGTTTTAATTTTAGCCCTTGGTGGCAATGATGGCTTAAGGGGAATCAAGCCAGAAATGACGAAAAAAAATTTGAATGATGCGATTAAATTAGCCACCTCAAAGGGTGTCACTGTTTACTTAGCCGGTATGAAAATGCCAACAAATTATGGAGCAGAATATCGACTTGCTTTTGAATCTACTTTTACAGATTTAGTGAAAGAGAATAAGATAAAGACTATTCCATTTTTGTTAGAAGGGGTCGGTGGGCGAAAAGAACTGAATATAGAAGATGGGATACATCCAAACGAGAAAGGTCATAAAATTATTGCGAATTACATTTTAAAAAATATCCAGGACAGCCTATGATTCTCGAAGTAAAAAATTTATCAAAGACCTTTAAGCAAGGCGAAGATATTATTAAAGCACTCCATGATATTTCGTTTAGCTTAGAAGCGGGAAAAAGCTTAGCTTTAACAGGCCCCTCGGGAAGCGGTAAGACCACCATTTTAACTCTCCTTGCAGGATTAGATTCTGTAAACTCTGGTTCAATCACTGTGGATGGCACTTTAATGTCTGCGCTGTCAGAAAAACAATTGGCACTTTTCAGGTCCAGAACTGTAGGTATTGTTTTTCAACAGTTTCATTTAATGCCTAACCTGACGGCTCAAGAAAATGTAAGTCTACCCTTGGAAATTTTATCAAGCCCAAACGCAGAAGAACAGACAATAGAAATGTTAAAAGCTGTTGGCTTAAGTGATCGTAAAAACCATCTTCCACATCAGCTTAGCGGTGGAGAAAGGCAAAGAGTCGCTATAGCCCGAGCTTCAGTCATGCGCCCCAAGGTGCTACTTGCTGACGAGCCCAGCGGAAACCTTGATACGGAGACCGGAAAAAAAGTGATGGATTTACTTTTTAATATGACCAAGACGTCTGGCACATCCCTTGTTTTAGTCACTCATGATTTAGAACTTGCAAAGCGCTGTGACTATCAGCTGCATATGCTTGGTGGCCAATTGGATCAGCGATTTGTAAATACTCATAGCGGAATTTCAATTGAAACTGTTTAAGTATATTTTTCGAGAACTTTCTAATAATCATAAATTCAGTATTCTGTTTGTCTTAAATTTAGCTATGGGGCTTGCTGGTTTTATTGCTTTAGATGGTTTTAAAGTTTCTTTAGATCAAACCATAAAAGCTAAATCAAAAGTACTGCTAGGGGCTGATTTTGGCGTATCCGCCAGACGTGCCATAACTGATGACGAAAAAAAAACTGTTTTAAAGAATGTAACAAATAAGGCGACTTTAAAAAAAATAGAACAAACAAACATGGTTGAAGTCTTTTCTATGGTTTCTAACCTAAATAAAAAAACAAGACTTATTCAGATCAGAGCTATCGAATATGACTATCCCTTTTATGGTAAAGTAGAGCTTCAAAGAAATAAACTTAATCAAACCGAAGCGCATAAAAATTTATCCGATTCTTTAAAACTTTGGGTGCACCCAGAAGTCCTTGGACAATTGAACGTTAAAGTAGGTGACTCCCTCAAAGTTGGAAGTGCAATTTTTGAAATTGCAGATGTTGTCACTTCAGACTCTGCATCTGGCTTTACAAGCAGTGTGGCCCCAAGAATTTACATGAGCCTTGAAAATTTAAAAGCGACGGAACTTATAAAAGTCGGAAGCCTAGCTTGGTACACCGTATTTTATAAAATTCCAAACTTAGACAATATGCAATTGACAGAACTTAGAGACAAAGTTTTTGAGCAGATCGAAAGCCCTGAGCTTCAGATTTACACCCATGAAAAAGCCAGCGAGCAAATGGCCGGACTTCTTACAATCCTGAATGATTTTTTAGGGCTTGCCTCTTTAGTTGCGCTTTTTTTAAGTGCGATTGGAACTGTGTTTTTAGTCAGGTCTTATTTTTCGTTGAAGGTGGATCAAATAGCCATCTTGATAAGTTTAGGCTTAACCCCGAAATTGGCATCCGGCTTCTACCTGATTCAAATATTTGTCCTAGGCTTTGTAAGTTCGTTGGTAGCTTCTTTAGTTGCCCTTTTGATTGTTCCGGTCATTGGCAGCTTAACCCAGGGACTTCTACCTTTTGAAATTAGCTTCATCATAAAGCCTTCCACATTCTTATTAGGAGTTTTGATTGGAAGCCTTGGAAGTGCATTAATATGTCTACCTTTAAGTTTAAATTTAATTCACATCAAACCCATCCGACTTTTATCCAAAGATCAGGTGAATGTGAATCACTCTACTTTGTTAACTTTAGGTTATAGTTTGCCGGCTCTATTATTTTTTTGGTTTTTGGCCGTTCAGCTTTCGAACTCTTTTAAAATTGGTTCGATGTTTGCTTTGATCTTTATATTTTCAGGTCTATTTCTTTTTTTATTATCATTTTTAATTTTTCGCCCGATGAAATCATTCTCATCTATCAATAATTTAAGTTTACGCTGGGCCTTAAGGGAAATAACTCGTGATAAAATAACGACAGCCACATGTTTTGTATCTGTTGGGATAGGTGTCTTGCTTTTAAATTTATTGCCCCAAGTGCAAAAGTCAGTGCAAGACGATCTTAAAAATCCTTTGGATTCTAAAATACCAAGTTTTTTTATGTTTGATATTCAAGAGGAGCAAGTAGATCCCCTTATTGAAATCATAAAGAATCAAAAGGCCGAACTTCGACAAGTCTCTCCCACCATCCAAGCCAGGTTGATTGAGGTCAACGGTAACGACTTTAGTAAAAAGATAGATTTTAAAAAAAATCAGCAAAAGTTATCTCGCGAGCAAGAGCAAGAGTTAAGATCAAGAAATCGCGGTTTTAATTTATCGTATAAGGATAAATTAGATGCTTCTGAAACTATTCTAGAGGGGAAACCATTTAGCGGACAATTTGACGAATCTAAAACCGCCGAAATTTCTTTAGAAAAACGGTTTGCTCAAAGGCTTGGATTAAAAATAAATGATCGTATGACTTTTGAGATTGATGGAATTCCAATTGAAGGTGTTGTCGTGAATCTAAGGTCCATTAAGTGGAGCTCGTTTCAACCGAACTTTTTTATTCAATTTCAACCAGGTGCCTTAGATTTAGCGCCAAAAACTTTCGTGGCAACGGTAAACACATCTGATGCCGAAAGTAAACTTAGGCTTCAAGATTCGGTCGTCGAGGCTCATCCAAATATATCGATGATTGATGTTTCAAGAGTCATTGAACGGATTGTGCAAATCACAGATCAGATGGTTTGGGCTTTACAATTTATGTCCTTACTTTGTTTTTTAGCCGGCTTTGTCGTGATTTATTCAATTGCAAATCACCAAGCTACGATAAAAAAGTGGGACATTGGTTTATTAAAATCTTTAGGAGCGTCTTTTCGAACGATACAAAATCAGTTTTTATGGCAGTTTATAATTATTAGTTTTTTAGCGTCCATGGTTGGACTTATGATAAGTTTTTTGGTGAGCTTTTTAATTTCGAATTTTATTTTTGAAAATACTTGGACTTTAGATTCAACACCAGCGATTTTATCTTTAGTTGGAAGTTTGATTGTAAGTGTGATCGTGACTTTAATGGCGATCAACAAATCACTTAAAACAAAAACAGTAGACCTTTTTAGTGAATAGAATTTTTTAGTATTGGGATGTTTTCAGGAAATGTTTTTTAACTTATTTTAGGATTTTTTTATGTGGTGGATATTATTTTTAACATTTACAAGTTGGTCAAAAATGGAAATAGAAACAAAAAATGTTCTTGGGTCAGAACTTAAAGTATGTTCCCTTTCGCCGATTACAGGGTTCAACAGGGATGGAAACTGCTCATCTGGGCCTCTCGATGAAGGCACGCATGTCGTCTGCGCCAAAGTGACTAAAGAATTTTTAGAATTCACGAAAACAAAAGGGAATGACTTATCCACCCCAAGGCCGGAGTACAAGTTTAAGGGGCTTGTTCCTGATGATAAATGGTGTTTGTGCGCGCTGAGATGGGTGCAAGCTTACAAAGCGGGTAAGGCACCGAAAATAGATCTGGAGGCTACAAGTGATAGACTTCTGGATTTTATTGACCTAGAGACCTTAAAAAAATTTGACGTGTCTAAGGATTGAGTGCCGGATTAAGTGCCTACTACTATTTCGGATGCATTGCATCCAAAATAGGTGGTAGGCACTTAGGCTTTAACGACGAACCAGATTGGAAAATGATCTGATCCTAAAAAATCATATGCAGTTTCTCTACAAGACGTTATTCGAGCTTGATGAGTAAAAATATGGTCTAATTCATAGCTACCGAAGACCGAACTGAAAGTGGCTTCTTGGTCCGGGCAAGGTTGGATTCGATCAAATTTGTGAAGCCTCATTAAATCTTCTGTTTTAGAAATTTCATTAAATGTGGATATAGGTGAAGTGATTGAAATCCCTGAAGTGTTAAAATCACCAACAATCACTTTGGTCCAATTTAAGCATTTAGGGTTTATAGTTTCACCGCAAGAATTAATACCATCAATTAAAGACAAAATTTGTTTTCTTCGGTCTGGAAAACCCAGGGTTAAATTAGTGTTCGTTTCATGATCGGTGTTCACAAAAAGCATGAACTTGTCTTTCGAAAATTCTACAACCGCCCACTGTGCAACTCTTTTTTTGGTGCCTGTGGCTTCCAGATCGAAATGTCCACATTTAATGAGGGGTAATCGACTTAAAACGACTTGGCCTTCCCATATTTTTTTAGACTCCTGATTCACTTTGACTAAACATTGAAAGGGCCAATACTTTTTTGTGATGGATTTCAAACTGTATTCTTCATCGGAATTCATACTTGAATCAATTAAGACCTCTTGAAGGCCAAAAACCTCTATTGATTTTAAAGCTTCAAAATCTTTAGTAAGTTCATCGAACAATTCTTGTTTTTTAATATTGTAACTGCCGACTTTTATCAGATGTAAATTTCCTTCAGATTGAAAAAAAGGTGTTTTAGGATTTGGAGCAAAACTAGAATAGCTACTTATAGAGATTAAAAAAGTCGAAATTTGCACAAATATTATTTTACTAAAATTTTTCATCTCTACTTTGATTTTGAGCTCGACTATATTTTGATGTCCATATTAATTTTTACCAAAAACATCAAAGCGTATTAAACTATCTGGTTTTAGCAGCCATGTTAAAGACACAGCTTTATGTCACTCATTTTATGCCATATATTTATGCATTCAAGATTAATGTAAGCCTTAAAAGATGATAGCGGTTGTCCAAGGTGTAAACTCTGTTTCGCCAGGTCTCAAGATCATGTTAGGATTTTGTTGATATGAGTTTTGTACACCTGCACAATCACAGTCATTATTCTTTGCTTGAGTCTTCGACCGAGATCAATCAGTTAATCGAAAAAGCAAAAAATTATTCCATGACTTCATTAGCTTTGACTGACAACACCAATATGTTTGCAGCGGCTGAGTTTTATTTTTCGTGCAAGAAAAAGGAAATCAATCCCATATTAGGGCTAGAGGTTTTAACTTCATTTTCTAAAGATGCTGGCTTTAATAAAACCTTTGATAAAGGAAACGAGAAAATTTCCGCGACGTCTAATCCGTATAATTTAAACTTAAAAAATTTTGGGAAATTAGTTTTTTTGGCTCAAAATTATAAAGGGTACCAGAAGCTCTGTCGCATTTCGACTTTAGCTTATAAAAACCAAAGGCGGACAAATTTTGCAGTTCCAATTATAGATTTTTCGGAACTTGAAGAGTTTAATCAAGATCTGATCGTCATGACCGGCGGTTTTGATGGTTGGCTACCTTTAGCGTTTTCATCATCATCCGCAGATCAAAGTCATCAGTGTTTAAAAAACTTAAAATCCATTTTTAGCGATCAGCTTTATTTAGAATTTAACGTTCACGGTTTATCTTACGAAAACGAATACCATAAGTTTTTAAATCAAGTGTCTTCGGATTTAGCGATTCCCATGGTGGGGTCCAATAACACTTACTATTTAAATCCCGAAGATCAAATTGCCCAAGAGATTTTAGTCTGTGTAGGCACTAACAAAACTTTAGGTGATGATTCTAGAAAAAAATTAGGATCAGATCAGTTTTATTTTAAATCTTCAGAAGAGATGAAAAATCTTTTTCAATTTAATTCAGATCTATATACAAAGACTCAAGAGATTGCGGGTAGATGCCAAGTTAAAATTAAAACCACAAAAGATGACGGTCAGCCGATTTATCATTTGCCATCTTTTCAAACGCAAGAGGGCCGTACTGAAGGCGAGGAGCTTAGATACTTATCCTTGCTTGGATTAGAAGATCGTTTTTTAGAATTAAAGTTAAGAAATGAAATTCAAGATTCGGATAAAGCTAAATATTTTGATCGCTTAGACTTTGAACTTCAAGTGATCAATCAAATGGGCTTTAACGGTTACTTTTTAATCGTACAAGATTTTATTGGTTGGGCAAAAAATAGTGACATACCCGTTGGTCCTGGTCGGGGATCAGGGGCTGGTTCACTGGTCGCCTACAGTCTTAAAATTACGGATTTAGACCCGCTACAGAATAATTTAATTTTTGAGCGATTTTTAAATCCTGAACGTATCAGCATGCCAGATTTTGATATCGATTTCTGTCAAGATCGTCGTCCTGAAGTCATTCAATACGTGACTGAAAAATACAGCCGTCAGAGTGTGTCGCAGATAATAACTTACGGAAAATTACAAACACGCGCTGCCATCCGAGATGTGGGCCGTGTTCTTGGATTTTCTTTCACGGAAGTGAATCACATCTGTAAACTTGTTCCAGAAAAATTAGGAATCACGATCACAGAGGCTTTAGAAGCCGAACCTAGATTTGAAGAGCTTTTCGAGCAAGATCCAAAAATACGTTCACTGATTGATCTGGCATTAAAGATAGAAGGCCTTGTTCGTCATGCAGGGATTCACGCGGCAGGGGTAATTATTGCCGACGGAAATATTGTAGATCATGCTCCTTTATACATTGGGAGTGCTGACGAAAACGTGGTTCAGTTTGACATGAAGTACGCCGAAAAAATTGGACTTATCAAGTTCGACTTTTTAGGACTAAAAACTTTAACCCATATTCAGAACACCTTTAAACTTATAGAAAAAAACAGGGGCATAAAAATTAACACTGTTAATATTTCTATGAATGATCCTGGTATTTATGAATTGATGCAGAAAGGGGACACGGCCGGAGTTTTTCAGTTTGAAGGCGGCGGTATTACAAGTTTAATTACAAAAGCTAAGCCTAGTCGTTTTGAAGATCTAGTTGCCATCACCGCATTGTATCGACCAGGTCCAATGGAAATGATTCCGGAATACTTGAAGCGAAAACAGGGCGATGTGAAAGTGAAATATCTTTTTCCAGAGCTTGAATCTGTTTTAGAAGAAACATACGGGATTGTAGTTTATCAAGAGCAAGTGCAATTGATAGCTGCTAAAATTGCAAATTACAGCTTGGGCGAAGCGGATATGTTACGCCGAGCGATGGGGAAAAAAATTGCTTCAGAGATGGAGCAACAAAAAGAACGCTTCTTAAAAGGTGCCCAAGACAATAAACATGACTTAAAAAAAGCCAGTGAACTTTTTGATCTGATGGCGGAATTTGCAAAGTATGGTTTTAACAAATCCCATGCGGCCGCTTATTGTGTGATCTCGGCCCAAACAGCGTGGCTTAAACATTACTACCCTGTTGAATTTTTTGCGGCTTTATTAAGTACGGAGATGAGCAACACCGACAACGTGGTTAAGTATGCTAAAGATGCTCATAGAAAAAAAATTAGAATTAAACCACCAAGTGTAAACACTTCGAACTTTCAATTTGATGTGGCAGATGATGATATCTTATTTTCTTTAGGGGCTATTAAAGGTGTGGGTGAAGCTGCGGTTGAAGCCATATTAGAAACGCGCGACAATTTGCCGGATCAAAAATTTGAAAGCTTAGATCAGTTTTTCTCGACTGTTGATTTAAGACGAGTGAATAAAAAAACTATTGAAAGCTTAATTAAAGCCGGCGCATTTGATGAATTTGGGTATAACCGAAAGGAATTATCTGAAGGCTACACGTATTACATCGAAGCCCAAGAACGCCAAAGAAAAGACAAAGAGATTGGTCAATTTGATTTATTTGCTGATGTCGAAGAAATGAAACACGAGGTTGTGATTCCAAAATCAGAGTCCTATTCCAAAAAAGAAGTTCTTAATTTCGAAAAAGAAGTTTTAGGTTTTTATCTAAGTGGACATCCTTTAGACGGCGTCGAACATCTTTTTGAAGTGAAGACTTTCATTGACGAAAAAACTAAAAAAGAGTTTGTGGAATGGCCTGGTTTAATTTCAAGTAAACGTGAAATCATCACAAAGAAAGGCACACGAATGGCTTTTCTTCAGATCGAAAATCAGTTTGAATCTTTTGAAGCCATTGTTTTTCCCGACACGTATGACAAATACAAACTTCAATTCGAAGTGGACATTCCCATGATTTTCATTGGTAAAATCGAAGTCGAAGAAAGCCAAAAGAAAATGTTCATTTCTGAAGTTAAGCCCATCAGATCCGAACTGGCTAAAAAAACTAAAATTAAGTTTCGATTTAAAGAAGATGAAATTTTAACGAAGCTTAAAGACTTAACTTTGCTTTTTGAAGAACATCCTGGGCCAACACAGGTCTATTTTGAAATCTCGTCTAAGACCATGAGTAAGGATTATATTTTAAAAGCCGGAGAAAGCAAAGTTTACCCGGATCTAGATTTCGTACAAAGAGTCAGTAAGTTGATGGACATCAAAGATGTCACTTTTGATTTCGGCGCATAAATCAAATATTTAACGGTTTTTGAAAACTACTTATTCAAATTTATACTTTTCTACACAACAAAGCTTCATTTCCGCGAATATTTTAAATTCTCATCCTGTTAATCTTTATTTTCAATATTGTTGTCTTGTGAAAATTTATCTTCAATTTGATTCTTAAACCACACACCAAACTATCTCCGGAAACTCCATCATGCAAAAAATATCATCATCATTGTTGGCACTCACATTAAGTTTAATTTCATCAATGGCATTTGGTTATAATTCCATAATCAATACAGGAAACATGACAGATCCAGGCACATATAAATTGGGATCTGAACTGCAGTTTTTAACTGATGATTCTTCTGGCGCAAATATTTTACTTTATTTGGATCTTCCGACTAAATCCCAATCCATGGATTATAGAATTAAATTTGGAACTGGGGCTACCGACGTGAACGTAAACGTGGCGGCAAAATGGATTCCAGTTCCAGATATACAAAATCAGCCAGCCTTAGGATTAATCTTAGATGCAGATTGGATCAATGAGGACGATTATAATTTCTAAACGCTAAGAGTAGCCCCACTCGTCAGTAAGAAATTTGGATGGGAATATGGAACAATGACTCCGTATGCGGCTATGCCTTTAGGAGCCAGATACAACTTTGACGGTGAAGAAGATGGTTTTGATTTTTTTGTGCAAGCAACATTCGGTGTCGAGCTCAACTTAGAAGCCTATCAAAATTTGACCTTCTTCGGAGAGGCTGGATTTGATGTAGAAGATGCAATCAATTACTTCAGTTTCTCGGCTCGTTATAAGATGTAGAAGTTCAGCTACAGATCTTGATTTTGTCCAAAGAGTTAGTAAATTGGTGGACATCAAGGATGTGACTTTTGATTTTGGCGCATAGATTGAAACATAATATTTTATTACAAATATTGTTTGGACTTATAGTTCAATTATTTTCGACACCTTTTACAACAGCTGAAACTATTAAAAAATCTGCCGAAGTAGCTGTACCTGTTCAACTATTAGAAATTAAAGTTGTACCTCGAATTCGCCTAACCGAAGTGAACTCATTAAAGTCATACGTATGGTGGAATAATGCGCCTGAAAACGAAAACCTAGGCACTGAAGCAAAAAATGGTTCTACAGAGATTAAAACAAATTCCTTAAAAATCCCAATTGCATTTAAAACTTTACTAAAAAAAATGAAAGAGGATTTTTTAAAAGAAAATATTGATGTTAAATTTTATCTGTCTCAAGTGAACTCAAAAAATGTTGGGGAATATGAAAATTATTATTTGATCACAGGAAATCTAATTATCGATTCAAAAAATAAAGAAAGAGCTGACTTAACAGAACTCTCGTTTTATCAAATAAAAAAATCTGCGCTAGAAATGTTATTTTTATCCCAAACAGCGACATTCACATCCGAATCTAGTTTTAGGGGTTTGGCTTTAGAATTTAACGATAAGATCAACGACAAAGTTTATGAAAAACCCGATTTCAACACCACTGAATTTTTGATTATTTTTGAAAACGAATTAAACTATGAGGAACTTAGTCAGATAAGGTTAGGTATTCAAGAAGGTCTGAGTATAGATATAAATCAAATTAAACTTTATTCATCTGAAACCAATAAATATACGTTTAAACTTTTTGTGACTCAGAACCCTTACGATAAAATAAAATCTTTAAACTTCGTGAATGGACCTTATAAGACTGAAATTAAGGATCGTCAGATCACTTTTAAAACATTTTCCGATGAAGAAATTCTAGAGCCTTAATGATGTCCCAAATGTCTGACACAGAACCGATGATGAAGCCTAAAAATAGTCCTGACGAAGTTCATCGTAGTGTTGAATATGCCGCTTCCTTAAAGATACAAGATCGATGGCTTGGACTTATCGATATAAAAAAATCGACCACTGCCCAAACCGAAGTTTTAAAAGCCGAAAAGCCCAATGAAGTTCATATTTTTGGGTGCGAGCACTTTGAAGTTTTAAGTGCCGGAAAATCCCTTTGGAAAACTGATTTATCAGGTTACCAAAAGCATTTTGAATCCATTGATTTAACAGTTCGCGGTGGACAGTTGACGCTCCATAATCCAAGCCAATTAATCATTTATCCCGTTTTAAATTTAAGCGCTTTAAATTTAAATTTGCGTTCTTACATCAATTTATTGCTCTCTGTCAGTCAAAACACTTTTTTAGAATTAGGCTTAAACTGCGACGTGAATACCGAAGCAAATATTGGAATTTACTCGTCCCAGAAAAAGCTTTTATCTTTAGGGTTACATCATACCAGGGGATGGGTAAGCCACGGTTTATCGATTAACGTGAGCAATGATTTAACTAAATTTAGTTTATTTGATATCTGCGGAATAGCTTCAACTCAAATGACTTCTCTTAAAAATTTAAATATTGAAATTTCAACAAAAGACTTATTTTCCGTGTGGTTAACTCAATTTAAAACACAAATTATAGACCAGTTGACACTATCACAACAGATAAACACATAGATTCTCAAAGTAAGACACTCAAATAAAAAAGCCAAATAATTACAAGGACAAACCTTAAGTCCAGAGCCGAAATAGACCGACAACTATTTATGGCTCAAGAGATGAAAGTAAGAAAATCGGTGCGTGCAACTATTTCTATAGGCGCAATTGGACTGATGTTAATGGGTTTTCAAAACTGTTCAGAAGCTCAATTTAATGGTGACCCCGAATTTGAAATTTCCTCTCTTGAAAGCAGAAGTGTTAACGTTTCTTTTGAAAAAGTTTATTCAGTTGATGACTCAAATATTGATATAGTTTGGCTTATTGATAATTCACCATCAATGGGTGACGAGACTGAAATCATCAGAAAAAACATAACAAGGTTATTAGATAAGATTGAATCACGTGCGAATTTAAAATTAAGTATTTTTTCAAGCGACGACCCAGATTACGGGATTGCACTTTCAGAATTTGATCTTGAGAAAGGCTATGTTCAGATCAACAAAAAACAAAGTTTAGGTAAAGCTCTTGATGAAATCATCAAACATCTTCCTGACTTAATCTCAGAAAACTTAATTCGTGAGAATTCTAAAAAAATTTTTATTTTTGCAGGGGACACAGATATTTCGTCTGATAAATCTCAAAAATCAAGCGAAGGTTTTTTAACAGCTATCCGTGACGTGATAAGACCACAAGATCTAACTTTTTATAATTTTGTAGCATTACCTAATTCAAAAAATTGCAAAATTTCAGATCCGGCTTATGTTGCAATTAAGTTAGCGGATGAATCCGGTGGTGATTCTTACGATATTTGTAAGTCAGATTGGTCAGAAAGTTTTGATGCTTTATTAAAAAATATTTCAAGGCTTGCAAAAACAGAATTTGTTTTATCTAGCCAACCAAAATCTAATCTACAAGTCCGAGTCAACGGTGTTTTAACAGACAGATACGTCGTTGAGGGACTTTCTTTGATTTTAGATCCGTCGAACTTCCCGGAAAAAAGCATTTATCGCATACAAGTTGATTACGAACGTTAACAAATAAGTCTTTTTACAAAAAAACCATTTGTTAACAGAGGTGAATTTTGAAAACGAATATGTGGTCCACAAATAAAATATTTTTCTCGCTTTTTTTATTATTCTCTGGCTGTACAGACATGACTCCTGGAGATGGTTCTTCTGAAAGTTCTGGAAATTCTTTTAACATTTCAACTCCATCAGACAACTCACATGTTAATACTTTAACTCATCTAGTTTCTGGCAGTTGCATTGCCGGCACACCTCTTCGCATAAGTGGTAATATTGGTGGTGGGCCGGTGGATTGGGTCTGTGATACTTCGGCCTATTATTCTCAGTCGATAAGCTTAGCGACTGGAGATGGACCTAAAAGTTTAAGTGTAAGTACAACAAATCCAAATTTTGCTTTATACATTAATATCAACTTGGATATGACCGCGCCCACTGCACCCACAATCACATCCCATACTAATAATGCGACAGTTTCTTTACTAAATCAGACGCTCGCCGGAGCCTGCGAATCGGGGTCGACGCTAAATATTTCAGGAAGCATAACAGGTTCGCCTATCGCCGCTGCCTGCAGCGCGGGGAATTACTCTCGGGTCATATCTTTAAGTAACGGGGATGGAGCAAAAACAATTAACATTACCCAAAGTGACTTAGCTGGGAACGTCTCTACCGCTAGAGTTCTATCACTGAATTTAAACACGGCCGTGAACGTGCCAGCGGCTCCGACTATTTCATCGCCAGTAAATAATCTAAGAACAAATTTGATTGCACACACATTAAATGGCACTTGTGTTTCTGGAAACTCAATCAGTATTTCTGGAAATGTTACTGGATCACCTGTATCAACATCGTGTACAAGCAATTCATTTTCTCGCTCGATTACAGTTACTGCTGGAGACGGAAATAAATCTATCAGTGTAACGCAAAGTAATGGTAACGTTTCCCCAGCAGCAAGTTTAAATATAATTTTCGACGCTACAACGCCTACTTCACCTACTATCGGTTCACCCTCAAACGGATCTACTCTTTCTACAGCAGCTCAAACTCTTACTGGAACCTGCGAGACCGGAGCAACTGTCAGCATCTCTGGTAACATCACCGGTTCTCCTGTGACAACATCATGCGCCAGCAGTGCCTACTCCCGTGCAATCACTTTAACAGCTGGTGATGGGGCTAAAACAATAAACGTAGGTCAACAAGACGCTGCTGGAAATAGTTCGGCTTTAACAACAATTTCTGTGACCTTAAGCACATCAATATCAGCACCTACGATCTCATCACCAATCAACAATTTAAGAACTAATTCAACTGCACAAACCATCATTGGAACTTGCATCACAGGAAACACGGTTACAGTTTCTGGCAATGTGGTTGGAAGCCCTGTGACTTCAAATTGTTTATCGAATAACTACTCAAGAGCTGTGACATTAACTTCTGGAGACGTAGCAAAAAATATCAACGTTACCCAAACAAATGGTTCGGTCACATCCTCACAAGTCAGTATCACGGTCAACTTAGATACAGCACCACCTGCTGCTCCAACAATTTCATCCCCCTTAAACAACTCGAATGTCACTGCAACAGCCCAAACGATTAACGGAGGCTGCGAAACAGGGGCCACGGTCACGATCACTGGCAACATTACCGGCGCACCTTTAACTGCAAGTTGTACGTCGTCTATCTTTTCAAGATCGGTGACATTAACAAGTGCCGATGGGGCTAAGACTTTAAGTTTTGTTCAAGCCGATCAAGCGGGAAACACATCGACCTCGCAAGCTTTAGTTTTAAATTATCAAGCGCCCGCATCCAATCCAAATTGGGGACCAGTAAATTCAACTCGACTTTTATTGTCTGGACACAGTTTAACGGATAACCCTTTGGCCGATTACTTAGTCGACATCACAAATAAAAGTTCGGATAGTTTTAATTATCAACAGCAAATCGTGCTTGGTTCTCCAATACGTGTGCGTACAAAAGGTAACGATACTGGGGCCGCAGGTTTTCCGGGCTATTCACAAGGTAAAAACAGATCTGGAACTTCAAATATAAATTTTGTGAACGAAGTCAGGAATCCACAAACAATCGGTGCAGGACAACTCTATGACACTTTAGTCATTACGGAAAATCATTCAAGCCTAGAGCAAATCCAGTGGGAAAACACTATTTTATATTTACGTCATTATCACGATCTTATGATTTCAGGAAATCCAGCCTCACGTTCTTTTTTCTATCACAGTTGGTTAGACATTAATAAATTAAATCCATCCAATTGGATCACACACGAACAAAACTCAGAAGTCACTTGGGAATGTGCCGCAAGTAAAGTGAATGAGTCTTTACAAAGCGCTGGTCGTACCGACCGTGTTCGTTTATTGCCAGCAGGCGGGGCCTTGGTGGACTTAGTCGAGCGTGCAATAGCCGGTGAAGTGTCTGGCATTACGGGAACAACGTCCGCGCGTATGGATATGATTTTTAGTGATAACGTTCACTTAACTTCTTTGGGAATGTATTTTATGTCTTTAGTTGTTTACGCATCGACCTACGGAAAAAGCCCTTCAGGTGTTGCGCCTCCAAGTGGTTCCGGAATTACAACCACTCAAGCTGGACAGCTCCAAACTATAGCTTGGAACTATGTGAACGCATATTACAATCAAGGTAGTAACCCCAGCGCTAGAACAATGGCTTCATGTCGTACTTTTATTTCTAATAATTCATGTTCAAGCTATTGGACATTAAAAGGACAAACCGGGAATATTAGTGGTTGTCAAAATTTTTATGGCACAAATGGTGGATCAAACCCTTTTAGAGACGCAGCCCTAGTTCCTTTACCAGCCCCATAACTATCGGCTATAAGGATCAGCTATAATTATCATTTATAACTGATAGACTATATATTAATCAGTGCTGAAATTAATTCCTCTATTGCCAACGATAACAATCTCAAACACCTATATAATGACAGTATTTTTTATTTAGTTTAGATTACCAACATCTGAATTGACTGCGTTTTAATCAAATTAAACGTCACTTTGGGCAGGGGTTGTGATGAGGGGATTTATCAAACTAAGAATACTTTTATGCATTTTAACTTTTTCAGCTTGCGGCTCAATTTGTAATTTAGCTTTCGGAGAAAAATTAATTTTAGGTTCATCGCTATCTAATGAATACTATGTCAGAGACATAAATCTAAGAAATCAGTTAGCAGCAATCAATTTCTTTAGGTTAGTTACAGTTGCAAGGTCAGAAACTATTGAAAAATTAAATTTACCTAAAAAATTAAACTTTAGTGAACCGCTTGAAATGTCTACAAGAGATGTGGAGCTTCTTTTAGAAAACACGAATTGGATGATTAGACTTCATTGTGGGGGACAACCCGTGTCTTCCGAAATAATTAAAGGCAAGGGGCATTTTGACGGTATTCACAAACCTGAAATGAATTTTTTATTTCAATCAGGTCGGCTTTATAGGTCTACACCAAAAATAAATTCTTTAGACCGACAGATGGTCGAAAGCATTGACCAAAGTGTTTTAGTCAGTGATGTCACAAAGTACGCTTTGTACTTTCAGTATGGTAGTTCAAATTCTTATGTGATTGATTATTTGAATACTTTTTTCGATGAAGAAATTC
>JANODG010000070.1:0-4050 GCA_031412575.1 Bdellovibrionales bacterium | reverse complement strand
CATCGGCCAAGCTGAAGACGCTTTAAAACTATCATTGTCTGGCGTCGATGGAAAAATGGCCAAGGTTTTAAAAAACAACGAACTTTTAAGATATGAGGTTTATGCTAACTCTGGAAAGAATATCCGTTTTAGATCGGCCGGTGGTCAGGTTGTTGGACGAACTCAAGCGTCAATTCAGAATGCTAAAAAAAGTGGAAAAGGTAAGGATTACGGTTGGGAATTTAAAGGTGAATTTTGGGCGGATGAAATCGGTAAGTTTGTTTCGAACGTAGAAAATTTATGCCCAAAGAGATAGTTTGATTTCATGAAAAATGGGTGAGCTTCTGAAAGTGAGCTTAAGATTTGAAAATAAAATTTAAGGAGTAAATGATGAAAAATATTTTAAAACGAGTGATTGTCATAGCTATCTTGTCGCCAGCTACTTTATTTGCTCAAGTCGACATCGAAAAACAAATGCAAGTGATGAAAGAAAACGTTGATAATTCAACTCATAACTTTGATCGTAATAAAGAAAACATGGACACCTCAGCTTCTAACGTTAAAGAACTTTCTCGTGTTTTGGATGAATTAAGTAAGTATAAGCTTCAAGGCGAAAAAGATCTTAAAGTGGCCAACGATAACTTAGAAGAGTTGTCAAAAGCCAAACAAAATTATGAAGGCTTCATAAAAGAAGAAGTGGATTTTATCGGTCAAGAGCAACAAAATATCGAAAAACTTAAAGAGTTAACTCGTAGAGTACTAACAAACATTGACCAGCGTAAAAAGAACATTATGGCTTACCAAAGTTTCGTTGAGAAAGTAGATAACAAGTTAAAAGAGTGGGATGTTAACCAAAGAAAAGTAGCTTCAACCATTGAAGTTATTGACGCTAAATCTCAAGATACCACAAACGAAAGAAACATATGGTTAGATAAAACTAAACTATATAAAGACGAAGCTTCAAATTGGGCGAAACAAAAGAAAATCTCTGAGGTGAACTACGATATGTTCACAAAAATGAGAAAGAAATAATTTTAACTTCATTAATATAACTACGTAACCAAAAAGGATCTAGGAATAGGTCCTTTTTTATTTGCCCAAATGACTTTTAGATTTAAGCTTTACTCGCCATGAGTCATTGTTGAAATCCCTCTGTTACTTAGATAACATTTTAGCTAGTCTTATCTTAGGGGAATTCCAAAATGAACTACAAAAAAATTCAATATCCACTTTTTTACATCGGGACATTCTTTTCAGGTTTTGCAGCCCTTGTTTATCAAGTCGTTTGGCAAAGATATTTAGCAATCCTCATTGGCTCTGAAGCTAAATCAAGTGCCATTGTTATCTCGATTTTCTTAATAGGTTTAGCTCTAGGTTATTATGTCTTTGGTAAACTTATGGAAAAAGATTGGTCTAGATATCAGTCCATGAAGTTTTATGGCTACGTGGAACTAGTGATTGCCATTTATGCTTTGATGTTTCCAATTCTTTTTCAGTCTTTTAAGTCTATAAGCTTTGCAGGTCCAAATTTACTGGTGTTTGATATTTTTATTGTAGGTTTGTGCATCTTGTTTCCAACTTTTCTGATGGGTGGATCAATTCCCATTTTAACTACAGTCATGCCCAACAAACCAGAAGAGGTGAATTCCACACACGCTAAGATCTATGGTTGGAATACTTTGGGCGCGTGCTTAGGTGTATTTCTTGGCGGCTTTTACCTAATGCCGACATATGGACTTCCCTATTCCATGTTGATTGCCGGGTTCATTAACTTTCTTTTGTCCTTTATTTTTCTAGCTAACCGTTTAGAGGGTCAAGCTCATCAGTTAAAATCTGTAACTAGAATTGAAAATATTCTTTCAGACTGGATGGTATATCTTTTGGTTTTTGTTGTAGGGGTGATAACAATCAGTCTTGAAGTTGTACTCATGAGAATCGTCGGTTTATCAATTGGTTCAAGCAATATGGTATTTCCAATTGTTTTAAGTATATTTATCTTTGGACTTGGGTTGGGGAGTTTAAACCTGCCAGACTTAAAAAACTCAAATGGACTTTATCTGCGCCTAGCCAGCGTTGCGGCCTTATGGTCCCTTGTTTTTTTGACCGTACCTTTTTGGGGGTTTTGGGTTTCTCACATTAAAGTAAGTTTAACCACTTTACCTTCCAACTATTTTATCTTTTACTTTTTAATCTTACTTATGCTGTTTGTGATTTTCTTTCTACCTGTATTTTTATTGGGACAGGTATTGCCGATCGCTTATTCGTTATTGGATAAAACAGGTGAGGATTATGGAAAGAAGTGCGGTTACTTATATTCTTGTAACACTATAGGAACGGCTGTTGGTGGAATTGTCTTCGGTTACCTACTACTTTATTTTGTAGATTTAGAAATGACGTTTCGTTTAAATATCTTAATCTTAGCCCTAGTGTGTGGTGGTTTTGCATTTTACGAAAGTAAAAATAAATACGCGTTGGCCGCTGGTCTTGTATTTTTATTTATGATCTTTCCAAACTGGAACAGAGTGAACCACGTTTTCGGCGTATTTCGAATCATGAGTGCCGATGCCAGCATGTTTAAAGGATTTTTTAGCTTAGCACCTCAAAAAAATCGTGAAATTCTTTATTTCACTGACGGTCCAAATTCAACGGTTTCTATTATCAGATATCCCGAGACTTTAAAATCAAAACCTACAGAAGAATTACTGAAGACGATTGGATTAGAAACCAGTGTTGCCGTTATTATGAATGGAAAATCTGACGGAGACACTATTGGGGATTTTTCTACCATGTACTTAACGGGTGCTTTGCCTTATTTCTTTTCAAATAAAACAACAGATCTGACCACAGCTGTTGTCGGATTTGGGACCGGGCTATCTGCTGGCGTTTTAGTTCAAAGTAAAGATGTTAAAGAAGTTGATTTGCTTGAAATATCCTACGAGCTTTTACAAGGTCGTGAATTTACAAAGGGTGCAAACTACGGCGCAGATCAACACGAAAAAATGAACTACATTCATACCGATGCCTTTCGTCACTTTACAAGGCTTAAAAACAAATATGATTTAATCGTCACAGAACCATCAAACCCATGGGTAACTGGTGTAGAAAACTTATTTACATTTGATTTTTTGGAATTAGCCGAATCAAAGCTAAACGAAGATGGCATTTTAGCCATGTGGTTTCAGCGATATGATTCTGACAATACAGTTATCAAAGCTATTCTTAGTTCTGTGGTGAATGTTTTTGATCACTATCAAGTTTACGAAATTGGAGTTGGGGACAGTCTGATTTTAATGTCAAATAAACCTTTAAATTTACAAAACTTTGAATCGCGATCAAATGAGGACCTTCATAAAAAAGTTTTATCGTATTTAAAAGTTAAGGACAGTTCGGATTTATTATTGATGCGCAGTTTGAATGAAAAAGCTGTTAAGTTAGCAAGCCTTGATAATACATTAGGTGTTCATAGTTTGGAATTTCCGAAGTTGTCTGACATCTCAAATAAATTTCGATTCCAAGGAATTATGGCCAATGTCGAAACTTTAATGTCTTTGGAGTTTGATATTTTGGTGAACGATACCAATGACAATATTATGGCTTTAAACAGTGTGCTCAAGCGCGCCGAAGATTTCAAAGAGTGCAGTACATTTTCGGGTTTAGCTTTTTACTGCAGGCGTGTCCAAGGTTTTTTCAATCACATGTTGGCTTATAAAAATCCCAAACCGGGTTCAGATATTCAAACCAAATTTCTAAATTATATGGTTTTACGTAGATACGGTTTTGTCGCGAACGATCCAGAAATAGTGGCCAAAAGTATTGACGATAAAATTGAGAAGTTAAAAACTTTCACTGATTTCGATAAAAAATCTTTAAGTGAAATGTTCAAGCTTGGACTTGTTGATAATTTAGATTCAAAAGTTTTTGAAAGCGCCATTGAGAAAGTGAGTGCGAAGTTTGGTGCTGAAGACGAGAAGTTTATGAAAGATGAGTTGGATCGTATCAAGCAGCATTTGATGAACGCGGAGCTGGTGTCAAAAGAGTTAGTGACTAGCACTCAGTAAGTTCGCATTACCC
>JANODG010000069.1:0-13770 GCA_031412575.1 Bdellovibrionales bacterium | reverse complement strand
GGAAGAGAGTAAGAATGTGAAATAAAATGGAGATTAGATAAAGAAAGACAAGAAAGAACTGAAGTAAGAAGGGTCATAAAGGGAACGAAGGGATGCATTTATAAAAGGAAAGAAGTTTATAGAAGAGACCATTAACTAGAGAGGACATAGGCTTGATCACATTAATATGAAGGATTAGAAACCAGGCACCCCAGTCGAGAAATGCAATAATCCATAGAAACAAAAGTAGGATTTAACCAAAGCTAATCTTAAAACAAGCCAAAGTCATAATAGCTTACTTTATTTTTTCTAGCTTCGACTGAAGCCACATACATCGCTTTATAAAATTTTTCCACAACTTGTAAGGCTTCATCAGCATCTGGAAAATGACATAAACTTAAAAAAGCCATTGAACGTATCAAATACGAATCTGGCTTCCAGGCTATGGGTGATGTGTTTTTATCCACAAAGTACATGTTACCTAAAGCCTGAGAAAAATTTCGGCTGCTCAATTGATTCCAACCCAGTTCAATCAAGTTATCATACCAAATCACACTTTCTGAATTGATATCTTTGTATTGAATTTCAGCTTGAGGATATTTTTTCTGAGTTAAATAGATTTTACCCAATGATGAAGAAATCAAATCATTTAAAAATGCTTCTTTACTATTTTTTACTTTAATTTTTGAAATTACTTTTTTAGCCTCTAAAAATGTGCTTTCAGCTGCTGAAATTTTATTGAAGTTAACAAAAGCAACAGCTCTGAAAAATAAAATAAAAGGATATTTAGGATGATTGCGATCAAAATTAGAAGTTATATTCAAGACTTCTTTGTATTTATTCTTTCTATTCAATCCTTGAGATCTCCAGTAAATGAAATCACCGTAAGTCGTTTTAGAAAGTTTTTTTGGTTGAATGCTAGATAAAAAGCTTTCAACAATAGATTCGTAACCTTGGGGTAATTTTGTAAGTAGATATTCTAAGGATTCCGCATCATTTTCTGCAAGCTTAGTTAATAAAGGGAGTGATTCGGAATATAGTTTATTTTTATGAAAGCAATCTGCTGTTTTTAAATCACCTTGCTGAGTCGCTCTGTATTTTACAATCTCATCTATACAGTCTGCAAAGCTAGCAGTTGAAAATAAAAGAATAAATATCAACAATTTCATTTTCATAAATTTTTTTACCTTTTAACTTAGTCTTTAGCTTTTACGTTTAAAGTTCGTTGAAATTTACACGAGCTAAATTCCAACGATTAAACTTATAACATAAATGTTAAACCCAAAGCCATGTGTGTGTCATGGATTAAACGACTTTTTAATTCAGCACCAGTATCATATTTTAAAACATCGGCATTATACCATCTGTTTGTAAAATCTAATTTTATAGAGAAGTTTTTATTTAAATAAAACATTTGTGTGATACCTAAACCAACAGTAATTGCGGTTTGAGTTGGGTCGGCACCATCTTTCGTTTGTTCATAAGTTGTCTGACCTAATTGACCAGAAAGAATTAAGTCATAATATAAAATTTTATAACCTAAAAAGCTCATTTTTGCGTAAATTGGTGAATAGTTTAAAGCCCCACCGATATAACTTAAAGTTTTTGTTCGATCTAATGTTGCACCACCAGCTGAAATACTTCCAAGTCTGTCGATCACCGAATTGTCTGATAAAGAAGATGCTGTGTACTGAGCTTCAAAGCCCCACTTTTCTGAAAGAAAATATCCAGCAGTAAACTGGCTCATGTAACCTTCATGCTCGGGGTTGTTGATATGAACACCAACACCAGCACTGACTGAAAATCGGTTTGTTTTAACAAAATATCTTTGTTGAATTAATGAATATTTTTTTTCACTTGGAGTCCAATAATCATCAACAAGTTTTTTTGTATTGATTTTTTTATCACGGTACTGAGCATGAGCATTTAGGCTCACTAGAGTACTTAAGATTATGACCGTCAACAAACTCAGCTTTTTCATTCTAATGCTCCTTCAAACATCTTTTGGTTTTGCGTACGTTAAATATCCTGTACAAAAACCTTTTTTAAACTTAGAAAGCCGACACTAGGGTCAGCCTTCTTAACTTGTCTTTATGAAGACTTTAATATGAACGGGTAATTTACCTTAACAACTGTTCCACCAATTGGTTTTGGAAACTTCCACGTTCTAATAGAATCATTAATGCAGGAATCAAGCCTATTATCCCCAAGGGTATTTCTGCTCGATCCTGACCTCTGGACGCTTCCATTAGCTCCAATAGAGAACTCAGCTTCGAAGATACCTGACAAATTTGGGCGCGCGTTAAGACGTCTTTCGTAACAGTAGTTGATATCACCCATGTTTCTTCGAACAACGCGTTCGATTTCAGCTCTAGATAAACCACCTACGATCACTATTTCTTCTTCAAGACCATCGATGTAACCACGACCCGTTTTACCTTTCGATAAAGAAGCCCCAGTGCCACCACCACGAGTTGATCCACCTAGAGACATAGTCCCTAAACCACCAACTTTATAAGAACCCAAACCTTGTGATCCGTTACCGCTACCACCGATACCAAAACCTTTATTTGTTCCAGTTGGAGAACCTTTTCTTAAACTTGAAAAGTCCCCACCAGCACCTTGACCATACAAGTTGTTCGCAGTTTTAGCTGATTTCGAGTTGAAACCGATACTTTGAGACAAACCTGACAACTTCGCTAATTTGGATTGTGTTTGATCAGACTGACCAAAATTGCCTTTAGCTCCTTGTCGGCCTTGTGTGATCTTCATCTTATTAGATTTCACACCTTCCACAGCAACGGCTTTATTCTTAGGTCCACCACCGCTATTTTTCTTATCTGTTTTTTTAGCAATAGCTTTTTTAGGTGCACCCTTTTCTATGACTTTAGATTTTTCATAAGCTTTAACCACTTGTGGCTTAGTCACTTTCTTAGCTGATACAGTAGGAGTAACTACTTTTTCTTTTTTAGGTTTCAATAATTTTTCGCGTTTTTCTTCTAAGACCGTTTCGTCGATTTTTACAACGTCGAACTGTTTATCTTCTTTAAAATATTCTGCGATTAAAGATCCTAAACCAGAAATTATGAACAACATGGCAATAGCACCTACATATCCATAAACAATCTTTTGGATTAAAACCTTATCGTCCGCGGTAAATGGAATTGCAGGTTTAACATCTGAGTCTGCATCCACAAATATTTGACGAACAGAAAACTTTAATCCTTCATCCGATTTATGAATCATTTCCCACTTTTCAGAACTAGGCTTTGTAATCTTTAATTTAATTCCTGAATATGAAAATTTTTGTGAGTTTTTATTAGGTAAAATGTCAGAAAACACATATTGGTTTTTAGAATTTAAAACCACAACTTGTATTTTTTGAATTTTTTGAGCTTCAACTTCGCCTAATTTAATCGCGAAGTCTGGCTGCTCTTCAATCACGGCCGTCATCTTATCAGCCAAAGCGATTTTGCTATCTAAAGATAACGCTCTTTTACGATTGTTAACCTTAACAACCCATCCAGCTTTTTTATCAAAAGACAAATCTAATCCCCAGAAACCTTTGTCTGGCATCGCTTTCGCACCGACAACTTGTTTTTCTTCCATATGTTGTGCTGGATTAAAAACTTGTGACGAGTAAAGCTCATTTTTCTTATAGTACTTAACAATAAGAGTACTTTCTAAGATCCCAGTTTTTTTCATAAGGACCTCCCTGCATATTTAGATATTTGGTTAATTTTTTTAATCACTTTCGTCTTTTTATTAAAAATATATTCAAAAGATTGTGGGTGTTCTTCATTTAAGATAGTTCCAGAAGGATCAAATCCTTCACCGTTAACATCCGTACCACCAAACTTGTGCTCTTGAGACTTTCTATATTTATATACTTTCTTAGCCGCAAACCCAGGGCTTGCGCTAAATAAATATATAATGACTAGCATTAATTTGATTTTCATAAATTGCCTCTCATAGCTACATTATTTTGGTTATAAAATACTTCGAATTCTTGTTTAATTTTTCTAATTCTTGAACCGTATTTGCTCTTCAATTTAGAATTTTTTGCCATGATGTTTAATGAACTTTCGTAAGATTCATAAAACGAAGATCTTAAAGTTGATTTTAAATTTCTTAATTCACGTTCGATTCCAAGTTTTAAGTCCGGCTTGTCATTCACAACAATTGAACCCATAACCATGCCTAAATCTAAATACAGTCGTGTTAATTTGATCAACGCACGAATTGAACTTTCATCATGGCCAAACTTTAAAACATTTTGCAAACCGTCAATTAACGGAGCGGATTTAGCCATTGTGGATTCAATAAATTTAACGGTACCATTAAAACCTAAAGCCGCCTGAGAACGACTAAGTTTTAATTTATCGACGTCCATTTCTGCCAAAAATATTGAAGCTTTAGCTTTAGATTCAGCTAATGATCCATTTGAATTCAACACGGCCAAAAACTTAGTTCTAGATTCTTTTTCTTTCTTTTGATCCAATAAATCTACACCTACACGGATGACGGCTTCTGATTTAAATGGCTCTTGACCTGTTTGTAATATTCTAAGTGCGTTGTCTTTAAATCCAACTTTTAGTTTTTCAACATGGTCGAATAAAAACTGGTGCACTTCTGTATTTAATTTTTGATCAGGAATCTGAACTAACTTGTAAAATTTAGTTTCTGATTCTTTAAATTTCTTGTTTTTAATATTTACACGCGCAACAGAGTAAGCCCATTTAAAGCTTTCTGGTGGTGAAGAAATACTTTCTAAAATCATAGCCACAGTTTCAATTTGTGGGTAATTGCTAATTTTTTCATATAAAGACAATGACTCTGTTAAAGCTAACTTTGAGTTTGTATGTTTAGGATTGTTTTTATAGAAAGCTAAATAAGCGTCAGCTGCGTTCTTTTTTAAACCTGCTTTTTTATAGTTGATAGCAATGTTCCAAGACGCTTCTGTTAATTTTAATTTAAGGAAAGATTTTGATAAATAATTCTTGTAATTCACGATAGCTGCTCTGAAGCTACCTTTTTTCTCGTTAGTTTCTGCCATTAGGAAGAATGAGTTGTCAAAAATTGGTTTTAAAACACCAAGTCTAGAAACATCTTTCGTTTTAGGTATAATTTCACCCAAATAAACGTTTACAGCAGAATAATCCTTATTCTTTTCATATATTTTGATCACGAAATCTTGGGAGTCTTTACCTTTGATAGTATCAGGATACTGGGACCCTAAACGTCTAAATGTCGCTAAAGCCAAAGGCTGTTTACCAAATTTTTCTTCAACACGAGCAAATTTATAAAGAACATCTAAGCTATGTTTCCCTGTTGGAAATTTAGTGTCATATTTTTGAACCAAATGTCTTTGACGTAATACTTTATCGTTAGTCCACTTGTCATTTACAACTGCGCTTTCGTTAGCAACAATCGAAGAATGTAATAAGTCATGGGATTCAGTAGCCACTTTAGAAACATCACTGGCCATTTCGAAATACACGCTAGCTTTTACAAAGCTATTTGTTCCAAAATGCAATTCAGCTAATAAGTTAATAAATTTTGGCTTTTGAGCATCGTTGTCACTCATAGTTGTATGAGCCATGTCGCCTATTTTTAAGATCGATTTAACATCAATTCTTTTTTTAGCTTTATCGTCAGCCTTAGCCCACTCTTTATAAGAGTTTTTTACTAGATTTCTGCCGTGAACTAAAAATTCTTCTTTAGCTGTTTCATCAATCTTTTGATTTACTAACTTATGAGCTAATTCATAATAGTTAGAAGCTACGACTAAGTTGTTGTCATTTTCATAAGAAACGAAAAGTCTGGATAAAATTTCAAATTTTTGAGGCGTTGTTTTTGATCGTTTCAAGATAACGTTTAAAACAGCAATTTCATCTTTATAGTCTGATCTTTCAGCAAAAACTTTCGCATGGTCATCAAGGGTTGAATCCATGACTTTTTGATCTTTAATAAACTGAGATAATTGTGCAAAAACTTGATCACCCTTAAACACTTCAGATGTAAATAGTGGCAAGTCTTTCATGACTTCAGTAGAAACATTAAATCCAGTTTTTTTAGTTAATGAAAGGCTATAAGCCGATTTCATATCTTGAAAGGCAGTTTGAAATTTAGATTGATAATATCTTGTCCAACCACGCTTATAAATCGAATAAGCCTGTGCATTGTGACTTTCATCAATAGTTAATTTAGAAAAATATATTTCAGAATTTTTATAGTTCTTTTGGTGATAATAAACTTCCGCCAAAGAAAGGTTTGAATCTTGTACTAATGGAGAATTTTTAAATCTATTTACTAAATTTAAAAATGGTCTTTCAGCTAAGTCTACTTGACCTAACTTCATGTACGTCATGCCCATGGTGTAAAAGATTTCATCCATCTTAGAATATTTAGGAAATGTTTTTTCAATGGTTTGCAATTCAATAATCGCATTTTTTAAAATACGTTGTTTTTGAGGAATAGATTCGAATTCAGTCGATAAATCTTTACCTTTTTTTCTTAAGACTTGATCCAAAAAGTTTCTAGTCTTAGACATTCTAACGTAAAGATCTGCTAAGCGATGTCTTAATTCTGGCTCTAAACGAGTCCCTTTGTGTTTTTGAATCAAATTTTGAGCGCTAGTAACAGCTTGGCTTTCATTGTAGTGAGTGATGTATTCTGTCTCAGTCACTTTATTAGAATCAATTAAAGTATCTACAACATCTTTAGCCATAACACATGGCACGACCATCGAGTGTGTTATTAAATTGATAAAAAGAATTTTAAAGATGCTGTTTTTCATTAGTATTTCCTTTTATTGTTGCGTCGTTGACGCCAACTTAATTTTTGTAAAACCAGAGATTGCTAATGTATAAATTGTTTTTTTAACAGTTTCGTAAGGTACTTTTTCATCGGCTAATAAAACCCACTGAAATTCCTTCTTTTCACTCCACTCTTCTTCATTAGTAATTTTATCGTGCAAAGCCGAAATAAACTCCGAATCATCTTCGTGCATTTGTGAGGTATTAAACTTACCTTCAACAAGTTTTAATAACTCGTTGTCACCAACTTTAATAAACCCGTCAGTGATGATCACGTTCACGTTTTCTTTGATTGGCGTGTCGTAACCGTTCTGCGCAAGCGGTAATTTAATAAGATCTTTCATCTTAATATTTTCAGAACTTGATGACTGTTGAACCATGAAGAAAACCAACAAAATTGTTAACACATCCACAAGGGCGGTTAACTGAATATCAACTTCTGAGCTTTTTTTATTTTTACGTCTAAACATAAGTTATCCTTTAAAAATATCTTCTAAGGTTACATCTTCAAAAAGTGTTGGCTTATCTGTTGATGGGCTAGTTGACTCATTGCCCTGAACTGATTCAGGAGCTTTCGCCATATCAAAAACTTTAATCACATCTTTGTATGAAACTTCAGGTGAAGATTCAATTTTTAGTGATTTCATCAACGGATACTTTAATTTTAGGTTTTTCAACATAAGATTAAGTTGATCCAGAGCTGTTACACTTTCAAAAACATTTTTATCTGCACTTTTAACGGTAACTTTAATTTTATTAACGTCCGTAATTTCTAAATAAGTGATTGGGGCTTCATTAGCTCCATCCGCTTGGGCTTGTTTTTCTGACGTCGGAAACACTGATGAATCGAATATTTTAATATTTGATCCCGCAACTTTTGACATCATGAAAAAAACCAATAGGATCGTAAGCGCGTCAACTAATGCTGTTAGCTGAATCGCAACTTCTCCGCTTTTTTTCTTTTTACGTCTAAACATAAATCCATCCTTATTTAATTCACTACTTACAAAATACGAACTGCTATCACTTCAAGTTCAATAATCAGATTCTTTAAGTCCTATGACTTAAAAAATCTGCTTTTGATCTGATCTAATGTTTCAGCAGCATATAAATCTGATTGATCCATTAATTTATTCATACGAGTGTTTAAGTATGCGAAAGCGATAAGACCAGGAATAGCAACTCCAAGACCCATAGCTGTTGCACTCATAGCTAATGAAATACCAGCAGATAAAACTTCTTGTTTATTAACTGCATCCGAATCACCCAATGAAGCAAAGGACATCATCAAACCAGTGATAGTTCCAAACAAACCAACTAATGTAGATATGTTTGCCATTGCTGGAAGGTAATCCATTCTTTTCGAAAGATCCGCTTCAACGTGACCAATTGCTAATCCAGCTGCATTTGTCATCGAAGCTTCATCTCTGTTTGATCTTTCAAGAATAGCTTTAACAACTTTCGCCGCAGGAATATTTTTATGAGCGTCACAATATGTAACTGCTTTTCCTACTTCATCCTTTAATATGTAGCTTTTAATAGTATTGATAAAATCGCCACCATCTTCTTTAGAATCGAAGTTTAGTTTCTTATATCTTTCAGCAATAATAAAAACTGTGAAAGCTCCTAACGCCAAAACTATTAAACCAGGAATCCCTGCATCCTTAATAATGTGGCCTATTGACATGATATTCATTTAAATCTCCTTTTTGAAATCTATTTAACTGAAGTTTCAAAGAGCAACGCCTATGCCAACCACCCCAAATCGCTTTACAGTAAAAACATGTGTTATTTCAGTAGTTTACGAATATTTGGCTTAATTGATTTTTACCTAAAATTGACCATTTCGTGGTGTTCATTTTTATTAAGTGACATTTTTTGTATGTGTTTCTTCGGTCTACGCTTCTTTAAATCAAGCTAGACAGAATTTTGTAATCCGTACTTCTAAAACCGACAAATTTTGTCACTTATCAAAAGTTAAATTGTATTCAATTGGACTGTACAACCCACCTGTCCATAAAAATTCTTGGCATAACTATTGATATACATAATTCGGATTAATTTAAAAAAACCGTGGAGGTTTTAAGTGGTACGTTTGGTTTATACCTTTATATATATATGGATATCCATATTAGTTGTCGGATGTGGCGGCGAAGCTACAAAGTATTTAGGTGGGGACCGTCAAGCTTCGATATCCTTAACTGCGGTATCTAAAGAGTTTACTCTTACGGTAAATGATCCTAAAAAATTAGTTATGGTGATTATTGCCGATCCCACAGGATCAATGGTTTCAACCATACAATCAGTGCGCGGATCAATCCCTGGTTTTACTCAAGGTCTACTTGATACGGATTTCACTTTTGATATCTACTGTACTACTACAAGTTATAATGGTGGATCTGACGCGCAAATCGTTCCTATAAAGTCATCAGTAGTAAAAACAACTGAAGCTCTTCAATCCAGTCTTGATGACTGTATAAACGTTGTGACTGAAGATGGTGGTGCTGATGAAAGAGGTCTTGAGGCTGCAAAAAAAGCTTGGGAAAATATTTTATCTAAAGGCTTAGTATCTAAAGATGCCGTTAAATTAACAATGATCATTACAAACGAAGACGATTGCTCAAGAGATTTAGGTAAATATCCTTCTGGTCCTTTACACAATTGTCGAGATCAAAACGTCGACTCTTCAACCTTGACTGGTGCTACTTACTTCGGTGAACGCCAAGATATGACTGACAGAGCTTACGCTGATGATACAAGATTATTTGAGTTTTCTAGATATGTTGATTTTTTTCAAGAACGATTAAACTATGTTTCTAAAACAGCTAAAGATGAGTTAGACGAAGTATTGATTCAACGTGGTCATATTTTTGCCCCTGTTATCATGCCGCCTCCTGCTGCTGTAGGACAAGCCGAAGCCGTTCGTTGCAAAGATATTAAAACCACAATTGGAAGAGCCAACGGAAATAAGATTATGTCTTATGGTATGAGATACTTACAAGTTGCCGAAGCTTCTAAAAATCCTATCTATTCTTTATGTAATGAATTTTCATCGATTTTTGACGAAATCAATACAAGTGTTCAAAATGAAGTTAAGGAAAGAAAATTTATTTTAAGTCGAATTCCAAGCAGTCCTGAAAGTCTTCAAATTCTAATTCGAAGAAATATTTCCGATGTTTCTTTGGCTGATTCAATCCTAGAGCGCATGAACTTTGAAAGCTCCAGAGTTGGCGAAGCTAACAAATGGGTTAAGACAGAAGAAAAAGCTTCTCGAATTGGTAATAAAAATGTAACTACACAAAAATGGTCTCGTACTTTAACTTATGGAGTTGGATTTACTTACAGAGAATCTACTAACGAATTAGTTTTCGACGATTCAATTTATCAGCCTTATAACGATAAATTAAAAGTAGTAAGTTATGCTCCTGCTACACTTGATGGTGACGTGAATTATGGTGAATAAGACTAAACTCCTTTTAATACTTCTAGTCTTTTCGATTGCGGGTTGTTTACCGCAAGATGAAGATTACGGAGTAACTCCAACTGAGACTTCGGACAACGAAGGCCAAGTTCTTCAGCCTGGTGATGAAGGTTATTTTAATAGTGATCAAGGGTTTCCTTTAGACGAGCCTACCGAACTTGAACGTCTTGAAATGCTAAACGTAGAAAAATGCATGAGCAATTCAGATTGTACATTATCTGAAATTCAAAAAATTGCTGATGACTTTCAATTCAAAAGTGGTCAATTGATATTTAAAGGCAGTGCTTTTGTTCATGATCCTATTAATAGAAGTTGGTTTCCTAATGAACTTATTGACGTGATAACATTTTCTTCGGATGCGGGAGTGTTTAACTCTACCGTGGAAAGCGAATATCATAGGTACGAATTAGCAACCAGAAACTATTCAAGATTAATTGATGGTTTAAACATGAACCTTGAAAAACCATTAAAGTATTTAATTGTAACTCAGGGAAAACTTGGGCTTCAGGAATTAACAGCTGCAGATCCAAGGCTTTGTGATTTATTTGCTGCTGAAAGATTTTATATCAATTCCCAACTACCATGGCCTAAATACACTGCACCTGCGGTTGGAGAAGTGGATAATTTTGATTGGGCACCAAGAACAGGTTTCGATGAAAATAATGATTTATTCACCGGAGAAACACTTATAATTTGTGGAGAAATAAATCTATTAAATAGAACAGTAAAATTAGAAGCTAAGAATATAATCTTTTACAATTCCCACATCAAAGTGATGTCTGACAGAGACATGCCATCGGGCTTAAGAATTATCGCTGAAAATATTGGATTTTTTGGGGCTAACCTGATTGAATCGAACATCATGAACAGAGTCACTGGGCAAAAAAATGCATCTGCTCCAACCATTGAAATTGGCACCACAGGTATAGTCGCTCAGCTCAATTCAAGTGTGCCTGCTAATAATAGATTTAACGAACATTTTTTAAAAATTTTAATGGCGGAACACATTGAAAACTAAAACTATCAACTTCCTTTTAATCTCGATTCTTTTTGTTACCCTTGGTGCAAGTGCAGCTCCAAATCCAAAAAATTTAATTGAACTTGATGCGGAAGTTGACTCTCTTTGGTTTAAGTATCCAATCATTGAATTTTCGGCTGAACTTATTAGTGACGTTAACGCTACTCGATCACAAGCTGAAAAATCAAAACATTTCCTATTTTATAATGAATACTGCAAAGTTTTTACAGAGACAGATTTGTCAGTTTCAAGCGCACGAATTGGTAAAAATTCTGCTTATGAAATCGAATCCATGTATATTATTGATGATATTGTTCTTCCATCTGAAATTGTAAATACCCAAGTTTATTTTAGATTAATAAATTCAGATTACGAAACTGCGGTTGTTGAGATTGTTTGTGACTTCCCAAGCAAAGTCTTAACTGGATCGTCCGATTTAAATAAATTTTTTGAATTGGGTTTAAATAATATCGCTAGTTACTACAAGTCGTTTAGTTTTTAAAATCGGAAGATAATTGAAATTATAAATTTTCCTTTAGTTTAAAAAACCTACTTGAAAAAAGTTACTTTTTTAAGTCGCGCCAAGACTTACCCGCCCTTGCCTTGGGATCCATTTGAAATTTTCTGACAGCCGCTGTGTGCTGCTCATAGGTTCTTGAAAACTGATGAGTCCCGTCGTTTTTGCTTACAAAATAATAATTATTACTTTCCGTGGGCTTAATCGCTGCTATCAAAGCCTCTTTGCCAGGGTTTGCAATCGGCCCAAAGGGCAATCCACTGACCGTATACGTGTTGTAAGGCGTTGGAGTTGTCAGGTCTTTTCTTGTGATATTTTTTAATGCTCTTTCGGTTTGTACCCAAACACCATAAATCGTTGTCGGATCACTTTGAAGTCTCATAGATTTTTTTAATCTATTGTGAAATACCGAACTGATCATAGGTCTTTCGAAACCTGCTCCAGTTTCTTTTTCAATCATGCTTGCAAGGATCACTACCTGATGATGGCTCATCTCTGGGTTAAAGTTTTTTTCAACCTCTGCCCACGTGGACAAATGTTTTCTTACGAACATCGTTATATATTTTTCTACGGTCCACTTTTTAGGAAGTTTATAAGTGTCTGGGTAAATATATCCTTCTAAAGACGGCACTTCATAACCTAAAAGGGATTTGATAAAGTTTAAATCCTTACACTTAGCCACAAAGTCTTTGGCTGTTGTCAGTTTGGCCCGTTCCATAATTTCTGCCATTTGAAACATATTAATGCCCTCTTGAAAGGTCACCGTTCTTTCGATGACCTGACCCTTCATTAGGATTTTTAAGATTTCTAGAGCGGATTGATTCGCAGGAATTTCATACTCGCTATTTTTTAAAGCGAATTCATTTTGAGTTAATTTTAAATATATCTTTGCGGCTTCGATAGGAAACGAGGGAACCATCTTTTTGACTTGATACAATACTTTATTAAACCCTTCGCCAGGCTTAACTTCGAATTCAAGCTTATTTTCGTATTTTAAATCAGCATTCAATTGTAAATTTAATGTGAATGCTCCAAGTAGTACAGCCGCTATAGCAATTACAATTACACTTGAAATAAACTTCATTTTACTCCCATGTCATACCTGGCATCATCTGTGTTTTATCAAAACCCGTTGTATCTTCTAAGGATGCAATAGGTGTTGCACAATAATAAACTGCAAAATGTGCCGACGGCATTCCGTTACCGGATTTTTTAGTGCCACCAAACGGAAGTTTTGAACTTGCACCATTCGTGGTTCTATTCCAATTCAGAAGTCCGACATCTAACTTGTTTAAAGCTAAATCAAAGTTCTTTTTATTTTTAGTAAAAATTGAAGCGACTAGACCATAATCCGAGCTATTTACTTTTTGAAAGGTTTCTTCAAGATCACTGACTTTATAAATAGCTACATCTGGTCCAAAAATTTCAGATTTTTGATAAACGCTCTCTTTATCAAACTTCGTCACTAAGTGAGCGCTTGGACTGACATAAAATCCCTTTTTAGGAAGCTCTAGCATTTGCCCTTTCATTAAAGCCTCTGAACCTTCTCTGGCCGCTATATCTTGAAATCTTAAAAAGCGCTGCATAGATTCGTCAGTGATCAATGGGCCCATAAAATTACTTTCATTCCAATGACCAATTTTTAATTTCGAAGAAACTTTTTTAAATTTATCAATGAACTGATCATAAATTTTATCACTTAAAAATATGCGACTAGTGCACGAGCATCTTTGTCCTGCCGTTAAGTAAGAACCGATCACACTTTCGTAAACGGCCTTATCCATATCAGCATCATCCCAAATGATCGACGCGTTTTTACCACCCATCTCTAACGCCAAATTTTTCCAATAATGTTCAATCGTATCTTTTTTTATTTTAAGACCAACATCGTAAGATCCTGTAAATAGAACCCCGTCAACTAAATTATGTTTAGCTAAACGCTTGCCTACTTCAGCTT
>JANODG010000068.1:0-3696 GCA_031412575.1 Bdellovibrionales bacterium | reverse complement strand
CATTAGAAAAAACATAATGAATTGCCGCCAATAAGCTGCCGCCGCCAAAAAAACCTAAAAACAAAACCCAATTCCTGAATAGTTTTACCTTTTTTGCATGTTCCTTTCTTTTGAGCGTCCAATAATCTACTGGTGCTTTTAACGACATAAATTGATCGTAGGTCTTTTTTAACTCGTCTAATTCCTCAGTATGCATTTGTAAATGCTCACTTGTTTTTTTTTGTGTTTCTAAAAAATACTGTTCAAAGTTAGTTTTTGTTGTTTCAAATTCTAGTTTTAATTTATTTTCAGTTTCAATGTATTCTTGAAGATGTTGGTCCCATTCTTTCTTAAGCTCTTCAAGCGAATATTTTTCCGCTATTAAATCTTTTTTACTAATACCTTTGATATATTGAAAGTATTCAAAGGACCCCTCAATCATTTCAGAAGTTTCAATACCGTGCTGAAAAATATTCTTTACCGAACATAAATGACCGAGAAACACTGCTGCCTTGATTAAGCTCTCGACTTTGAGATCTGTTACAGCTTTAAATTCTGAGCTTGTTGTAAGAATCAAATTTTTTTTTAAATATGCGGAAGCGAACCAAGAGTTTAATGCAACCAAGTTAGCTTCGAAAGGTTGTAGTTGAGCTGTATGGCGTCTGATCGCGTCTACTTGTACGAACGCCATCTCAAATTGCGATGAAACGTGCGACCAAATATTGCGTGAAGAATTTCGACCAATTTCTGAAATCCACTGATATTGGTTTCGCTCTAGCTGAAGCCATTCTTGAATTTCGTTAACGCTTTTAAATTGAAGAGTTTTACCCGCTACATCTTTTGAAATCTTTAAATTAAAATCATTTACACTCATAATTCATTCCTAATTGGTAATCCGTTTAACTCATCCCGATACTGACGCCAGTTAGGCATATTGCAATCCATGACATCAGTAAAACGCGCGCCGTGCGTTGGATCAATTAGATGAGACATTTCATGTAAAACAACGTACTCAAGATATTCAATTGGTTTTCGAGCAAGATCTGTATTTAGGCGGATACTGTTTCGGGAGGGATTGCACCCCCCCCATCGTGTTTTCATATTTTGTACAAAAAGACGGTCAATACTGACGCTTAACTTAGTTGAGTACTTGCATATCAACGCGGGCACTGCCGCTTTTATTTGCTCACGGTACCATTCATCTAGCAACAACCTCATTTTGTTTTTACCTGTTTGTGGACGAATTTTTAAAACAAGACACGAATGCATAAGCTCTACACTAGGCTTCTCGTTCACTTCAACAACCTTTAGCAAGTAACGCTTGCCCCAAACATAGTGGCTTTCCCGATCTAAAAAATCACGTGCGGGCACACGTTCCTGCTCCTGAAACCTTTTTCTTTCAGATTTAATCCATCTGATTTTATCAATTGCAAAAGCTCGAATTGCATCAGGACTCATATTTAAAGGAGCAGAAATACGTACATCACCAACAGGTGGATTAACGCTCAAATGAATATTCTTGATGTCTTTTTGAATTACTTTAATTTTGATATCCCCAAGCTCTAATTCCACTAGTACTCTCGCTGATTAACAATGATCTGAAAAATTCTTTCAACTTCAGATTCGTCTTGCAAAATGTCCCAAAGGGCCTTTTTTATAATGTTTTCTCTTGGAGTATTCCCGCGCCAATCTGCCGGACGGACACTCCGAATGGCGTTATCAATCTGCAAAGCTACAATTTCGTTATTGCTTAGGTTGTTGTATAAAGCCCGTTGACCGTTACTTTTAATACTTGAAGGGATTGATCCCGATTTACCTGTCTGCACTTTCTTAGCAAGGTCTTCAATTTTCTTTAAATACTTTTCGTAATTTTCAGCTTTTTCTTTTCTAAATTTAATTACCTCATCGAGCAGCCTGGACATCTGATCAAAATAGGCTGGATCGTTAAGATGCTCCTGAACGATTTTTCGCCGAACGTTATTTTCAATAATTTCTGCAGAAGATTCCTTACTAATTTTTTTCTTTCCCATTTTCTGAACAATCGCATCAGCAATTCCTGATTTTACGATCAGTTCTAAAAGAGAAATACCGTCAAAGTTTGAAATCTTCTCAGGATCATCGGCCTGAATGTAGTTATCAATCAAATGTCGCATATCAGCCTCATATGCTTTCAAATCAAGTTCCTCACCACTGGCCCTGCGGACAAGATCACGCAAATCAACGGCTAATCGCAACTGACTTTTGATGTGTGAAATATCAGCGGTAGTATAGCCAGCGCTGTCCATATCGTCTGCAAGGTTAGCGTAAGACCTTGCAAACTCAGCAGTGGTTTTGTAAAGAGATGAGCGCAGTGGCTCTCTTTCTTTAAGATCATATTCAATTTCTGAATTCCCACAAAAATAATGAATACTCTGAAGCTCACCTTTAGGAGCAGGGATAGGCTCTAAAACCAGAACCATAGATTCAATAGCTTGATCTAACTTTTCTCTGGCCTTATCAATTCGATTCTTCATCATCACTTCAGAATCAGAGCCCGAAGCCGTTTGATCGAGTTCTGAGCTATAAACAGCAATGGCTTTTTCTACTTTTTTGAACAAGTCCTTATAATCAACAATATAACCAAAATCTTTATCGTTACCATCTAAGCGATTTGTTCTACAAATTGCCTGGAACAATCCGTGATTTTCCATGTGCTTGTCGATATAAAGATAAGTACAAGAAGGAGCATCAAAACCTGTTAGAAGTTTGCTCACGACTATTAAAAGCTTCATATTTGCAGGCTCTTTAATAAAAAGAGCCTTGGTTTTCTTTTCGTAGGTCTCGGCTTTAGTTAGGCCTGATTCGGGTTGAATATTTTTAACAATTTCTTCGTAAGTTTCAAAAATAATCTCTTCATCAGTCTTTGTGTTTGTACCAGTATTTTTGGTCGTAATGTTCAGAGTTTTGGGCTCATAAGATGTGATGATCCCACATCGGCAACCAAACTCAGTTTTTTGCAAAATATTATAGTATTTGCAGGCATCTAAAATACTAGAAGCTACTAATATTGCATTGCCGCGATCATTACTAAGTCTTGGTTTTGTTCCAAAATCAAAAATAATATCAGTAACGACTTTTTCCATGCGAGTTTTTGCACTGACCAATTTCTGCATGGTCGCCCACTTCTTTTGCAAAGCGTCTTTTTGCCAAGAATTTAATCCTTTGGTCTTTGCTTCAAACCACTGGTCGATTTTACCTTCCGAAGTCAGTTTCTGATCGATATCGCGTGCTTCATATAAAAGATCGAGCACGACCTTATCTTCAACTGCATCGCTAAATTTGTATGGGGTGCCGATATATCCACCAAAAACCTTCACGCTGGTTTCTTTGTCTTTTTGAAGTAATGGTGTTCCTGTAAAACCTATGAAGACGGCATTTGGCATTATGGCAGTCATAGCTTCGTGGAGTCGCCCGCTTTGGGTCCTATGACATTCATCTACAAACACAAAGAAATCACCGACAGCTTTGCCGCCTTGTTCCTTTAGTTCTTTGATGAAGGCATCCCAATTAGCGTCTTCAACATCACGTTGACCAAACTTGTGAACAATTGAACAAAGAAGTCTTGGAGTAGCATTACTAAGCTGTTTCACCAAATCTCGCCCACTACTAGTGCGATAAATATCTTTCTCGCCCGCGTCTCTAAAAACACGTTCTATTTGTTCATCCAGTTCATCACGA
>JANODG010000067.1:0-14639 GCA_031412575.1 Bdellovibrionales bacterium | reverse complement strand
GAATTCATCGATTTAGCCCCTTTTTATACTCTCTAGTTAGCAATCCTGATGCCAAAACCCATCTTATAACTACCTGTAATTACTAGATATTTAATTGATACACTCCATTTTTTTGACTACCAAATGTTTCACTGTCTAAACTTTATCCATCCCAAAAGGTGCCAGGTTCCGAATGATGGACACTCCGCACTATTTATTCTTTCGCCCAAAAAGTAGCCCTAAGAAATGCCAGGTTCCTTTTCAGAAAACATGCTTTCCTGAGGGCACCGCTTAATCTACCTTTTTTCAAAAAGGAACCAGGCACCTTTTAGGAACGCGATGTGTCCAGCATTCGGAACCTGGCACCTTTTCGTCCAGCATTCGGAACCTGGCACCTTTTCGGTTGTTTGGGATGGGATCTGAATGTGAATGTGAATAGAATCGGGTAGCGCGGTTTGGATCATTGTGGGACAAATGATTTATGAAGAAAGGAAGAACTAGAGTTTTGGTTTCAGGATTTATGTCGTTCTTAGAGATTGAAGTTAATCCGACGGAAACCTTAATGGAACAAATTCAGGCGTTGGAGTTTTCGGATATAGAGCTTAAGGCTGTGGTTTTGCCGGTTGAGTTTCAAAATGCTTTCAAGGTTTTAAAACAAGAAATTTTGAAATTTAAGCCTGATCTAGTTTTATCCTTCGGGGTAGCAAATCAAAGACAAAATTTAGAGTTAGAAAGAATTGCGATAAATTTTAAGTCCTCTAAAAACGAAGACACCTCTGGTTATAGACCTAACGACGAACCTATTTTAATCGACGGCCCCGACGGAATCTTTTCCAATTTGAACATCATACAAATGATCAATCAGTTAACTGTTCAAGAAATTCCTATTGCTATTTCCAACAGTGCTGGGACTTACGTTTGTAACGCTTTAATGTACGAGCTGTGTTTAGATGCAGAAGAAAACAAATACTTTGCAGGTTTTATTCATACCCCTAGCACTTGGCCGGCGGATAAGCTTTTAACGTCGGCTCTGAAAATGATTGAATCCCCTGTGACTATTCACACTAAAAACTAGAGTCCTTCGGGAAACCATTCTTTTAAAACTTTCTCGTCATTGTTTGAGTAGATCAAAAAATTTCTTAACACTAATTTGTTATAGTTTCGTGTCTCTTGATATGGGATTTCTTCAATGAATTTAAACCAATCTTTTTTAAATCTAGTTTTATACCAAACCTTAGCTTTACTTTTTTCTGCATTGTAACCAGATAAACCTAAAACTAAAGATCCATTCATTTCTTTAACTAAACTTTTTATCAAATAAGTTCCAAAGAAAATATTTTTCTCAACGCTATATAAATCTAAAGGGGAATTGTAAGGCACATCTGCTTTTTTAGAAATCCCTTTTGCAATGGTTGGAAGAAGTTGCATTAGACCACGAGCATCGGCCCAGCTTTTAGCTAGCGGATTAAAAATAGATTCTTGTCTGATGATGGAATAAATTAGCTCTTGTGGCACTTTGTATTTCTGAGCCGCTTTCAAAGTGACATCTTCATAAGGCCTTGGAAAAAGATCCATACACGGGGACGTTTCAAGAGCACAAATTTCAGGGCGGCTTTCGATTTCAATAAATAGATCTGTAGTGTCTCCATTTCTGGCTAACATTCTTTTGATTAAAAATCTTTGGTCTTTAGAAATATTTTTTTTGTTATTCTTATAGTAGTGGTTTAAGAAACTTTGCGTGGCTAAAGTTGAAGTCACATGAAGTTCTTTGTAGAAATTAAAATTAAAATTCTTAGGTAAAGATTTGTAAGCCTTGGAGTTTAAATCTCCTAAATTAGATTTCGAATAATTAGATTTTAAATTTCTTTTAATCAATGCGGAGTAAAATGAAATAGGATATTTATCTGTAAGAGTTTTTTTATAGTCTTCAACTTCTTTTTGAGTATCCGTAATTTGTGCAATCAAATTCGAAATTTTGACCTCGTCTGACTTCCCAGATTTCAGATTTTCTAATTTTGTGGTTAATGCATTTATTTTCTTATTTAGAATTTCTATTAACCAAAAATAGGTTCGGGCTTGACCCTCATTAGGATCGCCAATTTGTAAAGAGGCTTTTAAAGAGTCTTCTGCTTCTTTAATTTGATTCAGTTCGTTGTGATTCCAAAATTTTTGCCAATAGATGGATATAATGTCCTCGTCTACAAGGGGCTTTTCTTTTAAGGCTAAATTCAAATATTTTTGAGAATTTTTAATATCTTTTTTTTCTTCAAAAATCCTTGCCTGGATCCAATAAATTGTCTGTAAGGAATATTTACCATCAAGCATTTTTTTGAGATCGTTTAAGTTTTTTTCGGCAGCTTCCGCTGATTTATAAGTCCAAACTGCGCGGACATGTTCGATGGCTGTTTTATTCAATAGTTTGGCATCAATTTCGTTTGACGTAAAAGAAGCTTTAGCGAATTCAAAAGTTTCATTAGAAGCTTTAAGAAAATCTTCTCCACGAAATTTTACTTTGTGTGTGAGTGTGATTTCCTTTAAAGAGTTTAATTTAGACTCTGCGTTTTCAAAGCAATCAAAAGAAGCTTGAAAATGAAAAAAGCTTTGATCAAAGTTTCTTAAGTCTCTGAAGGATTTTCCTTTTTTTAAAAAGCCCTTACAGTCATTAGGATCTAAGGTGGGTGACGTTAAATCATTTATTAATGCCAGCGTTTTGGAATTGTTTTTCTTAAGTTTTAATTCTAAATCAGAAATGATATTTAGAATTTGAATTTTTGTCGGAACAAAATCTGTTTTTTTGTAAATCTCATTTAGTAAATTTAGTTTCTGCTGACTATCTGTAATTGCGGACGCAAAATCTAAATCTGTTTTTAAAAGCTTAGTTAAATAAGACTTTAACCATGGGTGAGCCGTTTGATATTTGATAATTTGATTAAAGTTATTTTCAGAAATTGATTTTAACAATTCTGTGTTATCTGCGGCCAAAGCGTTCGTATTTAAGAAGAAGAGAAATAACAAAAATCCGAAAAGACTTTTAAAACATAAAAATTTAATTCTATTATGATCAGAACTATTTTGGAGTTGAGCAAATCTTAGATGAGTCATGCATATTAGTATGACTTTTTTCTGGTCAAAGTCCAACCCACACCAAAGACAACGCACAAGGCGCCAAGGCCACCAAGCCAACTGATTTGCTCCACGGGTATCCAAGAAACAGCAAAAAATTGACCCAGCCATAAGAGGAACAATGTGCCTAGTGGATTTATAGTGATGATTAAGCTCACTTCGCTAGCGGGCGCAAATTTTAAGGATTCTGCAAAGCATCCATAAGCAATCACCGTATTAAGGCCTAAAAAAATCATTAGCATCCATTCGTAAAGTCCAAACTCTAAGATTTGTTGGAAATCACACAGAAAAACTAAAACGACGGCGCACACACAATAAATTATTAAATTTAAAGTTTGCGGATCCCATTGGGGTATTAATCTTTTTTGTAGAGAAGCATAAATGGACCAAGTCACTGCCGCGGCAATAATCCAAATGTTTCCTATATTTAAAGTGGACTGAAGATCAAACTTCCTCTGATCGTAATAAAAAATAATAAAACCAACAAAGGCAAGACCAATGCCGACCAGCTGCTTATAATTAAAGTGTTCTCTAAAAAATATTAGCCCCGAAATAATAAGTAATGTTGGACCGAGCTGAATCATAATCTGCGCGTTACCAGCCCCTGTGTATTCAACGCCCTTCATAAATCCAAGATAGTTAAAAGATAACATTAATCCCGCAATGATCGCAGTGAATGGTAAGCTGGATTTAATCTTTTGAATTTCACTACGTTTGTAGATCGCAAAATATATTAATAAAAAAGCAAACGAGATCAGCATGCGAAAGGCCACAATGTTTCCAGAGGTTGTGAAGCCTAAGGCTTTTTTTAATCCAATGGCTAGTATGGACCAACATATTGCTGTGACGGTCGCAAGAAGAAGACCTTTGGTTCTGTATGGGTATTGCATTGGGGAAGTTATACGCGGTTTCCTAAAAGGTGCCAGGTTCTTTTTCGGAAAAATCTGTTTTGGATGGAATTTAGATTATTTGTTTTTCTAATCTGATCTTCGATTATTAAATCCCAACCGCTGACGGCCGCAGGCTCGTCTCCCGACAATCGTCACTTCGTGCCGCTCGTCGCGATACGCCCTGCGCGAACGCTGATTTGGGATTTAATGATCGAAGATCAGATTATAAAAACAAATAATCTAAATTTCATCCTAAACAGATTTTTTCGAAAAAGGGTTCTGCGGTGGAGGGGAGGGGTAGTTTCGATGGTAGATATTAGGAATGAATTCGCTTTTGTTTCGGAAAAGGAACCTGGAACCTTTTGGTGGGGCACCTGTGTGGGTGCCCGGATGGTGGTTTAGAGGGAGTTGGATTTGAGGGCGTGGATGCGTTCTTCGAGAGGGGGATGGGTCATGAAAAGTTTTTTTAGGAACATGCCTTTTGAGGGACTAGAGATTTTGAAGGCTGCGATGGAGGCTGGCTCTTCATGCATGTTTTGGTTTTTTAGCATCTGGCCTTGGCCCGCTTGAAGTCTTTGTAGGGCCTTGATCATTTTTTCGCGGCCGGCGTACATAGCGCCGCCGTGGTCAGCTCTGAATTCGCGGTGACGTGAAAACCAATTCACAACGATTGAACCTAAAAAGCCAAGCACCATACTGACTGCGATGTAGATCATGAATCTTGAAGCTCCACGACCACTTTCGCTTTCGGTTCTTGAGGCAATGATATCTGACACCACTCGTGCGATTAACATCGAGATCGTGTTTATAATCCCTTGAATTAATGTCAACGTGACCATGTCCCCGTTTGCGATGTGGGCCACTTCATGCCCAATCACACCTTCGACTTCGTCTTTAGACATACTTTCAAGTAATCCAGAAGACACAGCGACAAGTGAATTGTTCTTTGATGGACCTGTAGCAAAAGCATTCATGTCATTGGCTGCATAAATACCAACCTCAGGCATATTTTTTAAGCCTGCTTTTTTTGCGTACTCATGGACAGAATTTAAAATCCACTTTTCGGTCGGGTGTGTCGTGTTCAGATTGATAACTTGAACACCCATCGCGTTTTTAACCATCCACTTCGAAGTGAAAAGCGAAAAGAAAGCTCCGCCCATACCAAAAATAGTGTAAAGGACAACCATCGAGTAATAGTTACTACCTAAGCTCCAACCTGTGTAAAGCTCAACGATTGAAATCAAAATCACTAAAGTGGTGATGATCAGTGCGTTCACCAAAATAAAAAAGAAGCTACGTTTTAGAAATGTCATTTGTTCTCCTGGAAAAACAATTTAAATGTGTTCGATTAATTCTTCAAATCTACGCAATTGTGCTCATCAAAATTCTCTGCAAACAACGATTCTTCCAAAAAATGTCAGAACGTTATTTAGTAAGGATAAATTTGAGCTTTAATTAATCATTGTCAAGTTTAGCTTAAAACAATATGATCGTCTTTTAAAGTCAGTTTAAGTGTTGTATTTTTACCATCTTTTGTTGGTGCAGGTCCAAATAACAAGGGCTCTACAAGAATTTTTTTAACGTGAGTGTTAATCGTCCGCTGAAACGGCCTTGCGCCCATCATTGGGTCGTAGCCTTTATCAAAAATAAAGTTTTCAACCTCTTTAGACCATTCTAAACCAAAGCCTTTTTCTTGAACCTGAAGCTTAAGTTCATTTAGGAATTTTTGGATGACTTCAATCAGACGTTCTTTGGCTAAGGAATCAAATTTAATGATGCTTGTTAATCGGTTGATAAACTCAGGCGCAAAAAACCTTTTCACGGCTTCATCCGTAAAACGCCCTTCACTGTTTTTAACAAATCCCATTTGAATTTTATTGGCTTCCCGGGCCCCAAGATTTGACGTCATGATTATGATCACGTTCGAAAAGTTCACACTTTTACCTTGGGCATCTGTTAAAATTCCAGAGTCCATCACTTGCAGCAACACGTTTAATAAATCCGGGTGTGCTTTTTCAATTTCATCCAAAAGTAAAACCGCATGAGGGGTTTCTCTAATAATGGAAGTCAGCTGACCCCCTTCATCATAGCCCACATATCCCGGAGGTGCGCCGATCAATTTCGAAACACTATGCTTTTCCATGTATTCACTCATGTCGAATTTTAAAAATTTGACACCTAAGTTTTCGGCCAATGTGCGACTGACTTCAGTCTTACCAACCCCGGTAGGACCGGTGAATAAAAAACTTCCAATTGGACCTTGTTTAGGTCCCAAACCAGAGCGTGAATATTGAATGGCCGCTACAAGTTCCTGGATGGATTTATCTTGACCAAATATTTTAGATTTTATTTTTGACTCTAAATTTTTAAGTAATTGAACTTCATCTTGCTCGGCGGTGTCTTCAGGAATTTTTGCCATTTTAGCAATAACTTTTTCTACGATTTTCGAAGTCACTTTCTTTTGACCTTGCAAACGGGTCATTGACCCGGCTTCATCCAAAACATCTAAAGCTTTGTCGGGCCACTTACGTTCATGTAAATGTTTTCCCGACAGACGAATGCAAAGTTGAACCGATTTAGAATCAAACTTCACATCATGGTGCGCTTCAAAGTTAGGAATTAAACCTTCAACGATTTTTAAGCACTCATCATAACTAGGCTCTTCTAAATCCAGGCGTTGAAAGCGTCTGACAAATGCCGGATCGGATTCCATATTTTTTCTAAAGTCTTGCGGGGTGGTGGCCCCAATGAATCTGATTTTTGAACTTTCCAAAAATGGTTTTAACAAGTTTGACAAATCCGCGTTCGATCCAGAAGTACGTCCTGCGCCAATCAGATTATGAATCTCGTCAATAAAGACGATGTTCATCGCATTTTTTTCCATCTCTTTAAATAAGGCGTTAACCCGTTCTTCTAAATCTCCGCGGTATTTGGTCCCCGCCATAAGTGTTCCAAGTTCAAGGGAATGAACTTTTACAAGTTTTAAAGCGTCTGGAACTTTTTCATCCAAGACAGATTGCACGAAGCCTTTTACAAAAGCCGTTTTACCAACGCCAGAGGCGCCTATCACAAGGCAATGATTTTTTTGTTTACGAAGTAAAGTGCGATAAAGACTTTGAAGTTCTTCTAAGCGCCCTATCAGTGGGTGAGGTGTATCTTTTATCAGTGCGTTTAAGTCTTGGGTGTATTTTTGAATCAAAGACTGTTCGCCTTCTGTGGAAGATTCAGACTCGGTTAAAAAGTTCATCAGTAATAAAGGGTCAATATTATTCTTAGCCATAATATAAGACGAAAAAGATTCATCTTCGTCAAAGACTGCTATAAACATATGAGCACTTTGAATGGTGGTTTTACCCGCGCTTTGTGCTTGGTTTAAAGCCCGGTTGATACAGCGGTGAACTGCAAGCGTTAGTTCCGGTTGCGAACCTACTTTTTTGGGACAATTTTTTTGAATCACATCTTGGGCTTCGATTAAGATGGGTTGCATCGGAACGCTGGACCATTTAAAAAAGCGTTCACCTTCTTGGGATAAACAAAATTGCTCTAACAAATGTTCTAGGGTCACAAATTCATGATTTTCTTTAATGGCCTTTTCAGACGCTTTTTGTAAAAGAAGTTGTAGATCGAAGGATAACATTAGTCTTTCTCCATTTTACATCTTAAGGGATGCTTTTGTTCTTTGGCGAATTTTGCAACTTGCAGAATTTTAGTCTCGGCAACTTCTTTGGTGTATCTTCCTGCTAGGCCAGAACCTTTTTCGTGGACGTGGGTCATAATTTTGTGAGCGCTTTCAGAGTCATGGTTAAAGACATCTTCTAGAATGTAAATGACAAAATCCATAGGCGTGAAATCATCATTTAAGAGAAGCACTTTATACAGGTTGGGCTTCTTCACTTTAAGAATTGTCTCGAATTGATCCATCGAACCGGACTGTTGCTTGTTTTTGCTCATAATAAACCCTTAGTTTGACCTTAGTCTTAAGCCATAAGACGAAAACAATGTTAATGATACGCTTAAAAGCATTCTCTGGGCAGTATAACGCATTGAAAAAATAATCTAAATTAAATGAACCGATCTGAGAATGTTTTTTAAGAACTGGACTAGCATAAAGCTTTTTATAGGGAATAAAATGACGATAAGAACTTAGGTTATATAAGTATGACCTTTGGAAACGTATTTTAAAAAACTCTTTAAGGAGATGTTAAATGAAAAAGTTGTTAAAAATGTTTATGAAAAAAAATGAAACAGGGTTTTCGTTGATCGAGCTTATGATCGTTGTTGTGATCATTGGTATCTTATCAACAGTTGCGGTGCCTCAATACCAAAACTTCCAAAAGAAAGCCAGACAAGGTGAAGCTAAAGCCAGTTTAGGTGGTTTGTACACTACATTAAAAACATTCCAAGCGGAATGGAACCAGTATTATGGTGACTTCAGAGCCCTAGGTTTTGATCAAGGTGGTACTTTAGGTTATAACGTAGGTTTCGGAGCAGCTTCGCCAGCTATCGGTCCTAACACTCATCCAGATATAACATTCAAATCCAAGGCATCTGTTCAGCATAGTTCAATTACAAGATGTGGTGCTTTACCAGCGAAAAATCCTGAATGCCAAATTGCTGTAGGTAAATCCGACATGGTAATGAGCGCTAAAGCAGGGGTAGCTATCGGTGTAGGTACATTTATAACTGGCGCAACTGGAAACATTGATGCCGATGTGACTTTAGATGTATGGACAATTAATGAGTTAAAAGAGGTAACAAACCCTTTGAGCGACGTAAGCTTAAACTAATCCAACATTTAAATTAATTAATCTTTAAGCTACAACAAATGTTGTAGCTTTTTTTTTATTTTTAACCCAACATTTAATAATATGCGAAATTCAACTTACATCGCGATCATTTCACTCAGCGTAGCTTTTTCGATCACATTGATTTTAAGATATAATCTTAATAAAACTGAAGAAAGAATTCTGCCCCCACCCAACGGTATGGAATACATCCACATGGGTTTTAACGAAACTATCTCAGATATTCTATGGCTAAATTACATTCAAAATTTATGGAATTGTCACAAAGAGGGTCGTTGCCATAAGAATTGGGGCTATCGAGTTTTAGACGAAGCCACAGTTCTAACTCCAAGGTTTAAATCTCTTTACACCCATGGAGCAACCGGACTTAGCGTTTTACTTGACGACGATTACGGTGCTAAAATCATATATGACCGCGGGCTTCTAGAGTACCCAAAAGATTGGGTTTTAAACTACCGGGCAGGTTACCATTATCTGATCGAGCTAAACGAAGATGAACGGGCCGCTTCACTTTTTGATGCCGCCGGAGACTATGGTGCTCCTATTTGGACTAAATCCCTAGCCGCTAAGCTCTATGAAAGATCGGGAAATTTAGAAGTCAGCGAGTTTGTTTTACAAAGCATGATTGCCTCATCTCCAGACAATGCTTGGACAGATAGCTTAAAAAAGCGACTAACTGAACTTCGGCAAAAAAAACTTTCGGAAAAAAAATAAAACTAAGCTTGTCTTCACCTTGACCCTAGTCGACCTGGACTCAGATTTGGGCTATGGCCAAACAAGATTACTATGAAGTTTTAGGGGTTACTAAATCTGCATCCGCAGACGAGATTAAAAAAGCCTATCGCAAAATGGCGATGCTTTATCACCCTGATAAAAATCCTGACAACAAAGAAGCTGAAGAAAAATTTAAAGTTGCTGCTGAAGCTTATGAAGTTTTAAGCGACTCCCAAAAGAAGGCCAAATATGACCAGTACGGCCACGCCGCATTTAGTGGTGGTCAAGCTGGTGGACCTTCTGGCTTTCAGGATGTATCCGATATTTTTGATCATTTTGGGGACATTTTCGGGGATTTTTTCGGCGGACAAGCAGGTGGTGGTTCACGCCGTCGACCGCAAAAAAATGGGCCTAAACGTGGGGCTGACTTACGATACTTTTTAGACATCACTTTAAAAGAATCCTACACAGGTATTTCTAAAGAAATTAATTTCGAAGCTGAGCGGGACTGTTCGACTTGCGATGGGTCAGGGGCCAAAAAAGGTTCAACTCCTGAAACCTGCAGCTACTGCGGCGGCACAGGACAGCTTGTGCAAAAACAAGGATTCTTTTCGTTTGCAACCACATGTCACCACTGCGATGGATCTGGTCAAATGATCAAAAATAAATGCAGTTCCTGCACGGGTACGGGCCGAGAAAACTTTCAGCGAAAAATTTCTGTCAACGTGCCAGCTGGTATCTCTGATGGAACTCAACTTCGTGTCAGTGGTGAAGGCGACAAGGGTCACAAAGGCGGATCACAAGGTGATCTTTACGCTGTGATTAGAGTGCAAGAGGATCAAAATTTTTACAGAGACGGATTAGATTTAATCTCTCAAATTGAAGTTTCCTATTTAGAGGCCATCTTGGGTACTGATAAAAAAATTCAAACTTTTGACGGCGAAAAAACAGTGACTATTCCCTCGGGCACTTCGCCTAGTGATATTTTACGATTAAAGAAAAAGGGCTTCCCTTCGTTAAGAGCTGGCGGCGGTGTTGGGGATTTAAAATTTTACGTCAAAGTAGAAATTCCTAAATCACTAGAGGCCAACGAAGAAAAAGCTTTAAGAGAAATTGCTAAAACGAAAGGATTAGAGGTGAAAACAAAATCTTGGTTTTAAGTCTTTTAACGAACTTGACCAGAACGATTTTGTTCTCACCTTTAAAGCAGAAGTGACTAAAGTAAATAAGTGACTAAATAAATAATAAATACAGAATTCATAAGGAGTATTAAAATGGGAAAAATAATTGGAATTGACTTAGGAACAACAAACTCGGTTGTAGCTATTATGGATGGTGGCGAGCCAAAAGTTATCGTCAATGAAGAAGGTGCTAGAACGACTCCTTCTGTTGTGGCTTTCACAAAAGACGGTGATAAACTTGTCGGTCAAGTGGCTAAACGCCAATCAGTGACAAACCCAGAAAATACAATTTATTCTGCGAAAAGATTTATTGGTCGTCGTTTTGAAGAAGTTCAAAATGAAATCAAAAGATTTTCTTATAAAATTGTAAAGAAAAACAACGACTGTGGATTTGATATTCAAGGGAAAGTTTATTCGCCGGAAGAAATTTCAGCGGCTGTTTTAGGTAAACTAAAAAAAGTGGCTGAAGATTATTTAGGTCACGAAGTGACTGAAGCGGTTGTAACCGTGCCTGCGTACTTTAACGATGCTCAAAGACAAGCCACAAAAGATGCTGGTCGCATTGCCGGTCTTGATGTGAAACGTATCATCAACGAACCAACGGCTGCAGCTTTAGCTTACGGCCTTGATAAAAAGAAAGATCAAAAAATTGCAATCTATGACTTAGGGGGCGGAACCTTTGACGTTTCCATTCTTGAAGTTGGTGATGGTGTTGTTGAAGTTAAATCCACAAACGGAGATACCTCTTTAGGTGGGGATAACTTTGACGAAGTGATTTTAGATTGGATGGTTCAAGAATTTAAAAAAGATCAAGGTATTGATTTATCTAAAGACAAAATGTCTTTACAACGATTAAAAGAAGAAGCTGAAAAAACAAAAGTGGAATTAAGTACGGTTACAGAGCGTGACATCAACTTGCCATTTATTTCTGCCAATGCTTCTGGCCCAGTACATTTACAATTAAAATTAACAAGAGCGAAATTTGACCAATTGACTGAAGAGTTAGTGAAAAGAACTTTAGGTCCATGCAAAACTGCGATGGAAGATTCTGGCTTCACAAAAGCTGAAATTGATGAAGTGGTTTTAGTGGGTGGATCAACTCGTATTCCTGCGGTTCAAAAAGCAGTTAAAGACTTTTTTGGAAAAGAGCCTAACCGGTCAGTAAATCCTGATGAAGTTGTGGCTTTAGGTGCTGCTATTCAAGGTGGAGTTTTAGCTGGTGATGTTAAAGATGTTCTTCTATTAGATGTGACACCACTTTCTTTAGGTTTAGAAACTTTAGGTGGTGTGTTCACAAAATTAATTCAGAAGAACACAACTATTCCGACTAAAAAATCACAAGTGTTTTCAACAGCGGCAGACAATCAGACCGCGGTAGACATCATGGTTTTCCAAGGTGAACGTGAGATGGCGGCTGACAACAAATCATTAGGTCAGTTTCAACTTGCAGGAATAGCGCCTGCCACTCGAGGAACACCACAGATCGAAGTCAGTTTTGATATCGATGCCAATGGTATTTTAAATGTATCAGCTAAAGATAAAGGCACAGGTAAAGAACAAGCCATTAAGATCACAGCAAAATCTGGTCTAACGGATCAAGAGATTCAAAAAATGGTTAAAGAGGCTGAACTTAATGCTGAAGCGGATAAGAAAAAGCGTGAACTTGTGACTGCAAAAAATAATTTAGACAATTTGATCTATCAAAATGAAAAACTTGTTAAAGACAGTAAAGATAAAATTTCTGCAGATCATTTAAAAGAACTTGAAGCTGAAATCAAAGACGCCAAAGACGTTTTAGAAAAAGAATCCGACAACTTAGATAAGATCAACACAGCGCAAGAAAAACTGACTGCGATCAGCCACAAAGTCAGTGCTGCACTTTACGAATCACAAAAAGCCGAAGGCCCAGCCGCCGGCGCAGACCAATCGAAGCCTAAAGATGCAGGCACAAAAGGTGGCGACGACAACGTGATTGATGCGGACTTCAAAGACGTAAACTAGTCGTAAACCAACCTCTACCAACAGCAATCCAGGGCGTCACATCATGTGTGACGCCTTTTTTTATTTCTGTTTAAATCCCTAATTTTGAAATGACCCTTGGGCCCAAAAATCTCGATCATACGTTTGGCACGCGCTTGCATTAACTTAAATTTTTGCAGAATAAAGGTTCTTCTATAAATAAAAGTCGACCTCGCGAGAGCAGGATGCGCTCGCCGCCGGCCACTACGTGCATGTGAATTTACAAAAAATTGGTTTGGCCGAAGGCGACTCGCGCCAGACCCCATGGATGGGCGGCTCGACATTTATTTATACAAGAACCTTTATACTCCAAAAATTAAAGTTAGCAAGCGTCCGTGCCAAGCCGAGCTCGATTTTTGGGCCCAAGGGTCATTTCAAATTTAGGGATTTAAACAGAAATAAAACAAAGGCACATAATGACAACGCCCCCCACGGATGGACTTGGTTGGTAGATGTTGGTTTACTGCGTTTTATATGGAAGTTGGTCATTTTATTAAAGCTTTTGTGAAGAATCCGGTTGGTGTTTCTACTATTTTTCCGGCTTCAAGGGCTTTGTCTGAAGCTATGGCTAGATGTTCTGAAATTAAATCTAGTCATAATATTGTTGAGATTGGTGTGGGTACTGGGGCTTTAACCGAAGCGATGTTGCCTTTAATGGGCAGTGAGCACAGCTATACTGGTTTTGAAATTGATCAGACTTTTTTTAAATTTTTGAATTCAAAATTTATTCCTAAACATCAAGACGAAATTCGAAGACTTAGATCTTTTCAGATTAAGTCGGACTCGGCTCAGAAGATTTCTAATTTTTTTGAAGCTGGATCTGTGGATGTTGTGGTTTCAAGTTTACCTTGGTCTGTGTTTGATCCTGTAATGCAAAATTCAATTTTGGATGAAGTTTATAAAATTATGAAACCTGGTGGGATCTTTAGTTTCTATAATTACGTCACTTCCAGCCATTTCGGGGCTATTAAAACATTCCAGACTGAACTAAAAAAACGTTTTGATACTTTAGATCCCAAAGAAAGGGTTTGGTTAAGTTTTCCTCCGGCTACAGTTTGGATTGGAAAAAAATAGTCAATTTTTCGAAATTGGTAAAAAATTAATTTTATAATCTGTTTATGCATTAATTTTTGTGTCTTAAGTACTAGAGGCAAATAGATTTATACTTAGGTCTATATTTTACGATTAAACTTTCATTCGAAGACCTGTAGATTAAGATATAAAGATGGGTCATAAGAACGTTCAGCTGGTTAATGATATTTTAAATGAAGTTGCTCACTATATTATTGCAACAGTTGGTCAACATTCTTTAGATTGGGAATATGCCTGTTATGTCTCTTCTAAAAACACAACCCACCGCGAGGGCGAGTTTTTTTTATTTCACAACAAAAAACCAATCAGCTTCAAATCCTCAGAATTAGTTCACACATTATATAAACTATTTGAAGCTTATAAAATTGCACTCAACGAAAACCTAAAAGACCAAGACGTCAGTATTAAATACGTCATCCAATACGCAGACTTAAAAGTAGACCTCAAACTAGAAAAAGGCATCGCCGACAAATGGGACAGTCTTTCGGCCCCCAACCCACTCAACCCCTACGACCTACTTATCGAAAACTAACCCACCACTTAAATAATCTTTCCGTTTTAAAATCACTTTAAATATCTATTTATTTTCTTAATCTCTTATACCATTCGCTGTCGGCAGGCATTGTCACTTTTGCCTTGCACACTAAAATTAAAATTGGCTTTTTTAAAATATATTGGATTTGAGCATTCAACATTGGCTCATTGGCGCGTAACCTTGCATGTAAATAAAAGAAAAGACTCTATAAATTTTCGTTCTACATTTTCCATCAAGTGCAGATTTAAAATACTAAATCCGTACTTGATGGAAAATGTAGAACGAAAATTTATAGAGTCTT
>JANODG010000066.1:0-16343 GCA_031412575.1 Bdellovibrionales bacterium | reverse complement strand
CTTGATTGCTATAAAGCAAATCATAAGTCCAATTGAACTGCATGACTTTTTTAACGTAATTTCTAGTCTCTAAAAACATGATGTGTTCAATGAACTCATCTTGGCGCAAATGACCAAAGCGACTCACCCACCACTCGGCTCTGTGTGGACCCGCATTATAAGCAGCAATTGCTAAGATCTTATCTCCAGCAAATGACTTCAACAGACGATTTAAATACTTCACACCTAACTGAATATTCGTGTCGGGCTCGAATAACTGCTCGGGCTTCATGTCATCAGCTTGGCCCATAAGCTCTGCCACTTGCTTAGCTGTAAACGGCATAAGCTGAAGTAATCCACGAGCCCCAACACCAGACATCGCTGTTTTCGAATAAAAACTTTCAGCACGCATGATGGAATACACTAAATGCTCGGGCACTTGAAACTGATCCGAAGATCCTAATACCGCTTTTTGATGGGGCTTAGGAAATGTTTGATACCAAAGTTCATATAAATTTTCGTCAGATAAAATATTTTGTCGTTCAGTTTGAAAACTCAAAGTCATAATTCTTGAAGCTCGGTGTAAGTCATCCAAGCGTCTGTACATTTGAACCAGTTGTAACTTCTGATTTTTATTCACAGCTTTCTTTTCAAGCTCTTGCAATTCAAAACGTGCGTCGTCGTAAAAGCCTGATTTCAGCAATAACTTAAAACGCTTCAAAGACATCAAATGTTTTTCTTGATCAAAAGCTGAATCTAACAAAACTTCTTGGTCTTTAGATAAATACACATCGAAGTTTGGATTAAAATCGTCTTTTAAAACATAATTTCTTTGGCCTTCAGAAACTTTTTCAGAATCTGTCTTAAGCCACGGAATACTTAAATGCGAAAGTAAAACTTTATTTTTATCACCTTTCTGTGACTGATTTAATTTACTATTAATTTCAGGCAAATAAGCTGACGCTAAAAAAGCGTAGTAACTTAATTTTTCACCATCAACCACTTCTTGCATCAAGGTGTAAGCTTTATCATTGTCGCCTAAAGCTCGGTAAGTTTGGGCTAACCAATATTTCACGCGCTCTTTGGAATAGTTATCACGACTTCGAATGTATTTACGTCGCTTGATCAAACCATCTAAAACTTCAAAATGAGTGATCGCCACATCATATTTTTTTTGTAAATAAGCGGTCCAACCCAAATACCAAGTGATGTCACCTTGATAAGGGTTATTGGCAAAAGATTTTTGCACAGACATTAAAGTGTCGTAAGAGTTTTCGTAGAAACCAAGTTCGTATTCAAAAAAACCTTTTCTAAAAACAAGTCCTGCTTTTATACGTGGGTTTTTTTCTAAGCCAATAGCCAGGTCATACGCAGTTAAAGCTTCGTCTGACTTTAACGCACGGGACGCCACTTTAATATAAAGCTGTAAAAACTTTGGGTTTTTTGACTCTGTTTCAAAATCAACTTTTAATTCGTTAAATGCTTCCTCTGGATTTCCCGCTCTTAAGTCGTAGCTGACCAGTAACTCTAAGTAATCCAATCGCGGCATAGAAACTTTAGCGATTTCTAATTCACGCTTCACACTGTCGTAATCCCCAAGGGCAATCAGCTGCGACACGTGTCTATACTTTGTATTGAAACTTAAAGCGCAGTTTATATCTTTATCATCGTGCTTCCATGTTTTTGAATCTAAAGTCCAAGTCGATGCCATTTCATGATTAGGGTAACTTTCAAAAAGTGACCTAAACCAAAAACATTGCGCCTGAGAATTTAACTTACGATCAATCACAAAAAGCTGTGCTAAAATTTCTGGATAAAGCTCGGTGCGTTTAAATCTACGACGTGCATCCAAAAATAAAACTTTGGCTTCAGCCCATCTGTTTTTTGCAGTCAAGACTTTGGCCATTTCATATTTGATATTTCTTAAAAGATCAGCGTGAGGTTTAAATTTTAAAGCCTCTTCAAAAGCTGCAAGAGCCGCATTTAAATTTTTGACTTCAAAGGCGATCTTACCTAAATAAAAATAAGTGTAAGGAGCTAACTCGACTTGCGCCAAACCCGCGACTAAATAAGCTTTGGCTTCATCAAAGTCACCGCGCTCGTAAGATAAAATCCCATGACTGAAATTTGCAAGATCTTTTTCTTGCTCTAAGCTTTGCTGTTGGGATTCTGGGTTGGATGGAATGGGAAATAAATTTTCTGGAAGATTTTCAACTAAAGACGGCGCAGTTGTTGATGTTCCAATCGACATAGCTTTCGCAGAGTCATTCAGACTTAAGAACACCAATAGTGAAAGAAATAAATACGTTTTCAATTTCAACAACACCCTAGATTTAATGAGAAATTAAATGTTTTTGGTCAGTGTCATCATCCAAGAAAATGGCTGACGATTAAACCCCTCATCCCATATCTTCTTATCGTTAAAAACGTTATTCAACTGTAAACTTATTCTATTCTGAGTATCCATTTGATACGTTAATCCCACCTGACTTTGGACCAGTTCTTGGATCTTACTTTGAGATGGATTCGACATCTCGAACAGCCATTTAATGTCCGTTGAGATTGTTAAAAGTCTCTGTCTGAAACCGAATCCAAAACCGACTTCTTTTTGTGCAGTCCAAGGCAAGATTTTAGTCACACTTTCAGAGTCCAAAGATTGTCTGTAAAAGGCTTTGGACGTGAGTTTCATACCTTCATAGGCGTATTCTAAAGTGATGTTATTAAGGGCCAAAGAGTTTGAATTGGCGTATCCCCCGCCGTTAGTATTTTCGAAAATAACATTGGATTGAACGTCTTCAAGACTGTAAGACAAAGAAATATTATGTTTCTTTTGGTCGTTAACAAATTTTAAATCCAATTGTGGCCGAAGATAAAATTGTTTTTCGTTGCCTAGATTTGAATTTCCAAATTGCGGATCAAAAAGCTGAAAAAAACTTGGGCGCCGATCTTTATATCCGTACTGGGTTTGAAAATATAACTTTTGATTTTCTTTGCCCTGAAGCTCAGAACTTAATGTCTGACTTAATCCAATGCCATGATCAAAACTTTCAAGAGCATTGAAATTCACACTCTGCTTGAATTTCATGAATTTTAAAGCGCTTGTATAATCGGCTTGGAGCCCAAGCTCTATTTTATTTTGAGCTTGTTGATCTGATAAATTTTGTAACAATGTATTTGTTTTTAAATTTATATTTTGCAAAGACCAATTTAATTCGAAGTTTTGTAACTGATGCGCGGCACGAAACTTTGTCCTTAAAACTTCGTACACATCATCACGCTCGGTGCTGCTGAATTGGTCTTCCGAGTTTGTTGTGTTTCTTAAAGAATATATATTTTCTAAAAAAAATTGGTGATTTTCTTTGGAAAACGTAAAACCAGTGAACTGGTTTAAAAAAGTAAGCTTCGCGTTTTTATCATCTTTAAAAATAAAATTCTGATCGTAATCATCTATGTCGGTATTTGAATATTGAGTATGAGTTCGAACTTTCACAAATGATTTTGAAGACAAGGATTTCATCCAACCTAAACTTAGAAAATATAAACTTGCAGAGTCATTTTCTAAACCCGATGATTGAACGGAATTCACAGACGCACTTAATCCATCGGATTGTGTGCCCCCAAACCCTATCTGATAGCAACTTTCACCCGAACAGTAATTATTTTGATAACTTAAAAGACCCTGACCTTCAGAACCTGCAGAAGTTTTTAAGGTTTGTCCCGGAGTGTATTTAGGATCGACCGAAATCCCCCCTCCAAGTTGACGAAAAAATAAACCAGTAGATCCTTTAACAAAATTGAAATCAAAATCCGGAGACATTAAGTAGGCTGATAAATCAAAGCCTTCTGAAGGGTCAGACACGTCTGAAATTTCAAAACCGTCGTATAAGAAAGTCATGTCACCCGAGGTAAGACCATTATAAATTAAACTTGATTTTTGCCCGAAGGCCCCTAACTTTGCGATCGTTAATCCTGGGATAGAAATTGCAACGGTTTCGGGCTGGAGCGGATTAATAGGTCCCACGGAATAAGTTTTTTTTAAGACTTCCGGGTATCCATAGACTTTAATTTTAAGCTCGGAGGCTTCTGGATCATTCTTTCTTTTATCACTAGTGCTTGTTTCGACCGCAGGAGACGAAATGCAAAGAAAAAGACAAAAAAATAAAAAAGGCCAATTCACACATTTAAATTGGCCTTTTTAGAATATAAAATCAAATCATTAGAATCAGATGTTATTTTTTTTTCGTTTTTGACATCGGAATAGAATACTGATTTGGATCGTATTCGTCGCGCCCCGTACCTGTATCAGACTCTGCGTCCGTTGTAGGCGGTTGGTAAGTTGGAGGCGCTGTTGGTTCCCCTGGTGCTGTTGGAGGTGCCACAGGAGGAGGAGTTGCCCCTTCACCGCACTGAGCCCCGTCGCCACCGCAATTCACTTGGCCGTCGTCATCATCATAATCTTCGTCGTCACAACCCACGCCACCACGGCCTTCACAATCTTGGTCTTCTGGAACTTCAGATCGTGATTTTTTCTTATTTTTCTTTATCATCAATAATAAAAATATGATCGCAAAAATAGCTAAGACGATTTTGTCCTGATTACTCATACCTGTTTTACCAGGTGCTGCCGGGCCCAAGTTAGTTATAACTAAAGGTGGAATGCTACAGCCGCTTTGAGCATTTGCAGCGTTAATGATATCTGCCGCGAGTTGTGGATTACTTGCGTGGGCTGATCGGGCTGCCTGTGCTGCTTCCGCGCACTCGTCCTTAACCTGAGGCTGAACAACAACACCTTCCGAATCTCCTGTTTCTGGAACTGCTTGTCCTGCATTTACATCCTGTATTTCAAACAAGTTTAAAAATGCAGACTTTTTCGGAGCTGAATAACCAGCCACGTAAGCTAGATATAAAAGGTTATCAACTTTCTTTAAGTCTCTAAAATCTTTATCGGTGATTTTTAATCCATTCGCATAAAAAACCGTTTGGCCTTTTTCTACCGAGGTACGAATAAAGATTTTTGAATTTCCAATTCTGAAGTAACTGTAATTTGTCGCTAACTTCGCAGCATCAAACCACTTGCTTCCTTCTGATCCTTTGGCTTTCTTTAATGCTTCTTCATAAAAATTAGAAGGAACCCCTTTATCCATTTTTTGGAATAAAGCTTTGAAAGACTTTTTACCAGATCCATTCACATAACCTTTAACAGCAGAATAGTTTTCACTAGATTGAGCTGAAGCTGGCGAGCTAAGTGCAAGGCTGTACGACAATACGACTAGAACTAAATTTTTATATAAGTGTCTCATGTTTAGAATTTCGGTACTCTGAAATTAAAGCTTTAGCCTGCACGAGTCTAAGAATGGTCCAGTTTTTAAGTGTTGCGAAAGTGTGATGGTTTCTTCGAAAGAAATTTTCCGCCAATTTACAATCTAGGCTAGCCTCGACTTTTTAAAAAAACTATTCGCGTGCTAAAGTAAGCTTAGAGATTTAACGGCTTTGTCCCACTTTAAGCGTTTTACTTTTTGCCATGATTTGGATTTCTTAGGTTTAAACTCTGACTTAGCCTTTGATAGAGTTTTTTTGATATCTTTCTCGGTCCATAAACCTGCACCTAATCCACTCATCAATGCTGCGCCTAAGGCGGTGGTTTCTATAAGGTCAGGTTTTAAAACCTTCTTCTGAAGCACGTCGGACTGAAGTTGCAGGAGCAGATCATTTTTGATCGCACCGCCATCTACATTTAAATGTTTTAAATTTTTTCCTGAATCCGCTTGCATGGCTTCTAAAATCACGGCGTTTTGCATGGCCATAGATTCTAAAGTGGCGTAACACATCTCTGGAATTCCATCCCCTCTTGATAATCCTAAAAAAGCAGCTCTGACGTCTGGCCTCCAGTAAGGCGCACCTAAACCAGAATACGCAGGAACACACATCACTTCGGACTCTAAATTGGCTTGAAGCGCTAGGGCTTCAACTTCGCTTGATGTTTTAAAAAATTTGAATTGATCCCGTAAAAACTGTACTGCTGCACCACAAATAAATGCCCCACCCTCAAAAGCATACTTTGGTTTTTGACCTTTAAGTTGCCAAGCCACTGTTGTTAACAATTTATTTTTCGAAGCTTTAATGTTTTCACCAATGTTCATTAAAATAAAGCTACCTGTACCAAAAGTGCATTTGGCTTCCCCTTCCGAGTAAGCCCCTTGTCCAAAAAGGGCTGACTGCTGATCGCCGATGACACCTGTGATAGGAATACCGTCGGGTAAATGTTTGCATCCAAGTGTGGTCCCAAAGTTTTCATTTGAAGGTAAAATTTCTGGTAATTGTTTTTCACTGACACTAAACTGCTTTAGTAAATCTTTATCCCACTTTAATGTTTTTAAATTCATCAATTGTGTTCTTGAGGCATTGGTCACATCCGTAAAAAAACTTTTCCCACCGGTTAAAGTCCAAACTAAATACGAATCGATTGTGCCTACATGATCTGTGGCTTTAAGTTTTTTATTCTTTACAAGCCACTGGATTTTACTGCTAGAAAAATAGGGATCAATAACAAGTCCCGTTTTTATAAATATTTTCTGCGCCAAAGATTTATTCTTTTTTAGTTTTTCCGTCACAGAAGAGGTGCGTCGACATTGCCAAACGATTGCATTGTGATTTGCATTGTTTTTTAAGTCCTTAGATTTAGGATCCCAGCTGACTATTGTTTCACGCTGATTTGTAATCCCGATACCTTGGATATCTTTAGGATTGATTTGACTACTTTTTAAAGCGATTTCAATGGATTTTTCTACGGACTCTAAAATGTCTTTAGGATTGTGCTCGACCCAACCTGGTTTAGGATAAATTTGTTTAAATTCCGTGTAACCTTGGCCAAGAACTTTAAGTTCAGAATCGAAAACAAGAACGGTTGTACCGGTAGTGCCTTGATCGATTGAAAGGATGAATTTTTTCATTTTTTAAAGGTAGACAGAAAGGTGAAAAATGTCACGCACCACGCAGTGGGAAAAGTTCCAGCGAGCACCTGGGCGTGCGAAGCCGCCCAAAAGTGTGCGAGTGAACTAGACAGCTATATCCACCCGCCTAATTCCCACACAAAGTCCGCTCGACAAGGAGTCCGCCCTTGTAACACAGGTTTTGATCTTTATCTAAAAGCGGTGTCTTTTCGAGATATCTGCCGTGGAGATTAGCCATATCTCGAGCAGCGCTTAAATTTTTCATCATAGCCCGGTCTAAGCGTTCGATGTTCACTTCTGAGTTCAGTTGGTTTTTTTCTATGACATATGATGGTAAGTCAAAGACATCAATTTCAAGCTTAGGGTCTTGATTCATACGTTTGACAAAAACATCTTGAGTTACAGGCGAATCAAATAGACTAGGATCAAATATTAATTTTTGAATACCACCATCAGGTGTTTTTACGAAAGCGTAAGGAGCAACATGATAGTTCCATCTTAAAATCCAAGGGACATCAGGGCTGATCACTTCGATTTTTGCCACGTGAGGGTTCGTGACCTCAACAACTGTTTTACCGAACTCAACTTTTTTAAGTTTAGCGTGGGTGATCATAAGATAAGCCCGCTCGTAACAGCCGTCATGAATCAAATCAAAAGAGATTAAACTTTTATTAGCGAATAAATTAAATAACTCTTTAGACTCTTCCGTCGTTAAAAGGCTAACTTTGTACACTTCATGGGTGAACGGAGAAGTTACATTTAAAGTTTCCGAGGAATATCCGAAAGCTTCAACACCAAAAAAAAGGGACATAATTTGCCATAATTGAATGGGAAATTTCATATGCCTTCAAAAGCAATTTTTAGGCCTAGTTATCTATGACGTCACTGGCAATGGCTTGAACCACCTGGGTCCACTTACGAACAATCAAGCCCTGGCTTGAAGGATCATCCGACTGCCCTATCATGGCACTAATCAAAGTCCCAGCTAAAACTGTGACCACTGTCAATAAAAGTACATATTCGATAATAAGTTGCCCTTTTTGGGCCTTTTTAGATTTAGATTTTTTAATACTTTGATCAGTATTTTGACTTTGGCCAAAGAAGCTTTTAGTTAAAATGTATGTCTTTAAAAAAAACATCTTGGAAGTCCCCTTTCATGGCCATGAAACTTAGTGCTATTGTTCTTATCGGCATAGTTCTGATTTCAATTTACATAAAAAATAATGACGAAGGCTTGGTCTTAAGTCGAAGCACTTCAGACAAGACGAATAATTTCAGTTCAACTCAGTCCTTGATTGAGAACTCCGTGAATTCCAGTTCGTTTAGAATCCTAGAGTATCCCAACCAGATCATCGACGCTGGACTATTTTTAGAATCCATAGTGCCTAAAGTTCAATCGCAAGTTGATTCTACGGATCAAATTCTTTTCGTTTTTTGGGCCACCTGGTGTCCTAACTGTAAAGAGACTCTACTGAATTTAAACAGCAATCTAAAAAATCAAAACTTAAAAGTTTTTGCGATAAATTTAGATGTTAAAGAGGATTATAAAAAAGCTTTCGATTTCTACAGTTCATTAAATTTATCTTATGAAACATTTTATGACTTCCAGAAATCAAGTCTTAAGACATTTAACATTGAAATCTTACCAACTTATTCATTTATCATAAACGATAGATATTTGTATCGCATCGAAGGTCGGGCTGATTGGTCAGATCCGCGCCTTCAAAAAATCATTTCAAATTACGAATAAAAAGATCAAGCTCCGCCCAGTAGTTTGGAAACGAAGCCAGATCATCATGAGTGCCATCAGAAATTTCTATAAAACTTAGATTCTTTATCATCTTGGACAATCGGCGAGCTTGTTCGATAGGTATTAATTGGTCTTGATCCCCGTGAAAAATAAGAACCGGAGCTTTAAAATTTTGTGCATAAAGATCGGATCTAAAATTATATTTTAATACGAAGGGCGGAACAAAGGGGTACTTCGAAAGGGCAAGGTCTTTGATGCTGAAATATGGAGTTTCTAAAATTAAAGCTTGAATGTCTTTTTGACTTGCAAGCTTCGTTGCTATTCCCGAACCTAAAGATCGACCAAACAAAATTATCTTTTTAGGATCCCGCAATTTCATAATTTGATTTGCTTCAGCAAAGATAGCATCTGCAACTCTATGCAGTTGATCTTCCGATTGAATAGATCCCTCACTCTTCCCATAGCCCGGGTAATCCACAATCCAAACATCATAATTTATCCTTGATGCTAATTCGTCTGCAGTAAAACCACACTGGCGAAGCTCACACCCGTTACCATGGAAGTATAAAATCAAACCTTTTGAATTCTTGGCTGAAAAGTACAAACTATGTATCTTAACACCATCAACAGAAATAAACCTTTCTTCGAAAGTGTTCATAAATTCATATTTGTAATCGAGCGGGGTTTTTTGAGGATGGAACAAAAGCTTTTCTTGAAGGAAAAACATTGAAACTAAAACCAAAAAATATATGACAACCAAAGCCTTTAAGGAAGACGTAATGAGTTTTTTAATGTGCATACCTTTTTATACTTTAGGCTTAAAAATATGCAAAGAAAAACCTTTTTTATTTGAGTTACAAATGGCACTATAAGCGCAATTCACGGTTAACCATGGAAATTAAAACTATCAAATTCGCCTACAAAAAACGATAAAAGGATTTAAAAATGTTCGAAGTCAGAAGATCAGAGGAACGAGGCTTTGCAAATCATGGTTGGCTTCAAGCGAAACACAGTTTTTCATTCGCGAATTATTATGACCCAGATCACATGGGATTTCGCGATTTAAGAGTCATCAACCAAGATATCGTCGCCCCATCCGCAGGATTTGGAACCCACCCTCACAATGATATGGAGATTCTTACCTATATTGTAAAAGGTTCGATCCGACACAAAGACAGTATGGGTAATGATTATGTGATTGAAGCCGGCGAAATCCAAACCATGTCCGCAGGCACTGGTGTACGACATAGCGAATTTAATGCTTCTGACAAAGAACCCTTAGAACTTCTTCAGGTTTGGCTTCTTACGGATAAAGCCGGTCATCCGCCAAGTTATGATCAAAAAAAATTTACACGTTAAGAAAAGTTAAATCAATTAAAGTTAGTTGCAGGTTCATATTCCGATCAAGCACCGCTTAAAATTCACCAAGACATTAAGTTATACGCTTCGGTGTTAGAAAAGCATAAGTCCGTCGAATATAACTTAGGTGAACAACGTTTTGGTTGGATGCAGTTGATTAAAGGCGAATTAGAAATGACTTTATCAAAAGATCAACAATCCACGTCTATTAAACTCAACCCTGGTGATGGTTTAAGAATTGATAATTCTACTTCGATTGAAATAAAATCATTGAACGAATCCGAATTTTTATTTTTTGATCTCAGATAAAAAATTCTATGAGCCTAAATTCAGAATCTTAATTCATATTATCTATAAAGATCCTAAGTGTCATGCCCCCAAGCGTTTATCAAGTCCAATGCGATTTGAAATTTAGTTTCCGCTTTTATCTATAACTTGAAATGTCTTTCGGACTTTACTGGCTTGATAGTTTGTAATAAAAGTTTGTATGGCTTCAATTTTTAATGGCACAGCAAGAAATTTTACAAGCTCCGCTAGAGCTTTATGTTCTTCTGGTGATTTTTCATAAATAAAATCTAAATATTCCATCTTTGCTTTTTTATTTAAGATAGAAAGAAAAAAATCTAGTCGAAGCAAAGTGATTCGTCCAAACGTGGACAATGGGTCTACAGATTGAAGATTTAGGGGAATTAATCGCTCTTTTAAAGGTAAGGATTTGTTTTTGCTCATGGTTGTCACGACAAATTCATTAGTAACTGGTTGAGACTCGAAATGTTTGACTTGAGCGTTAATAGTTGAAGTCTTGGGCTGATTTACCGACGTGCTTAATAACGATTGTCTTACAACACGAATTTTATTTTTAAAAACTTTTGGTAACCACGTCGAATTTGAATCAAAATAATTAGGAAATAAAAAAGGTTCTTCATCCACATTTTCTGAATTTTCCCATAATGGCATTTTAAGAAAATTAACAGCTGCATTTAAATCTAAATCTGGGTGTTTTTCAATTTCTTCAGACAAATCTAGGGATTGATAGACCATCGGCCACTGACTATCCAAAAGTCTTTGAATTAAGTTTTCAAAATTTTGAATGCGGGTGAATTCTTGATCAAAGCTTTCTTCGCCATTTTTGCCGCGAATTCCACGTGCGATTTCAAAACCCACCAAAACCATTCTAACATCCAGATTTTTATATCCAGCTGGTATAGGGAAAACTCCTTTAAATACACCATCAACTTTGGTGACACCTAGTAATTCTGGAAAAACTTTTTGGTCTGAAAGAATTTTTAATCCGGCTAAAATAAAAGTATCATTGGCGCGGTCATTAAGCTCACCATTGTCTCGTCCCGAGGGAAGATTCACAAGCATTACTGGATGGCCTTCGGGTGTGGCTGCTAAAGTGTGAATGTATCCTTCGATTTTTATTCGTGGAATCGGATAGGTTATTAGAATAGGAATTTCGTAAGACCTATCTATGATCTGCTCAAATCCAAGTCTTCGAATTTCGGGGCGCAAATCTTGAATCTCCTGCGTCGAAATTAAATCGTAGGGCAACTTAAGAACTTCATCAGAAGAAACAAGGTTCGTAGCTCTAAGTTCTCTGGCATCAAAATTTTCTAAGGCGATTAAATATGTAATGTCATTATCACCATCAACAGTAGCTGGGTTTATAGACCGCTTTTGAGTTCCCTGTTTGGCCAAACGGGTGATGTGTTTTAACCCAGCGGATAGAGGTCGATTGTGAAAATATGACGGCAATAATTCTATTTCGGCTTGGCGATGTTTTGGGACAGGAAACTGTAAAAGAATGTTACACGAAGTCACATCTTCTACAGCCAAAGCATGGCTTAAAAATAAAATTGAAAATCCATGCAATATTAATATCTTAAACACAAATACCCCTAAAAAAATCCGAACCCTGACAGACCATATCGAAGCAGATCCAGTCTGAAAATTCAAAATGACTTTATTAGGTGTATAATTGCAAATAAGATACCACAGTGTTCATTTCACACCTTTATTTTCCAATTGTAACAGCCATTTAAAAATTAATTAGACTGCCTTTCATATCTTAAAAAGTAAACAAGAGAAAAAGCGATCGGTATTAACATCGCAAATAAAAACAGAGCCAGTGCGATTTTTGTATTTAGTGAATAGAATAAACCATTTGCAATCAAAAACGGAGACACAAACAACATTAATCTAGCCGCAAATCGGTGTGTGGCTCGCCAATTATTTTCTGAAGTTACGCTCCATGGTGTTCGAATCCCTAGGACAAAATTACGTTCCACTTTACTCATAAAGTTTCCTCCAATAAGCAAGAACATGGCTAAACCTAAAATTATAAAATTGGATATCTGATATCTTTCAGGATTTAAAGAAGCTAAAAGCACACCAGTCTGAAGAATCATCAAAAGCAAGGTAACCGCCAAGTTGAACATGGCTACTGATTTTTCGGATCTTTTCATTTGATAATTTTTAGGCGAATATTTTATGAAAAAATAAAGAAAAAAAATACAAAATAAATTGGAGAGGGGTAAAAGAAAAATTCCAATCCATTTACTAGAATATTTATCTGGCTCACCGTCGAAATTCCAATGAGTTGCCATCTGATCAGGTAGACTTGAAAACAAATACAAACCTAAAAATAGATTTAATAAAATGATTGCAAAGCTCGTATAATTGTTTTTAAAAAAGCCCTTCATTTTTTCCCTCCCGGATTAAAAATTTGAATTAAACTTTGAGCTACATCCTCAAAAACTGTTGTGTGAATGGAATAATAAATATTCTGTCCCTTTCTTCTTGAGATCACTAAATCTGCTGCTTTTAGCTTATTTAAATGATGGGACAAAGATGCGCCTGAGATATCAAATTTCTCGCCCAATTCACCTACTGACATTTCTTTCTTTTTCAAAAGATCTAAAATCTTTCTTCTGTTTTCATCGGCAAGAGCTTCAAAAACGACCTGTATTTTCATATTTAGATAATCATCTAAGTATCTATTTAAGTCAATATACTGTATTTTAGATAAATATATTTATGGGAAATGTTGTTTAACTTGAATACAAAATATCTCAGCATGTTACCTGTGAACCGATAGGTCTGTGTTTTTAAAAATCTTTAACTAAATACTATAAAATAAATCCTTCCAAGACCGATCTACAACTTGAACTTTAGCGCTGTAACCTGTCAAAAGGGCTCCGTATTTTTTATCAAAACCTTGGCTTTCTGAATCTCTTCCGTCATATCCTAAACCACTTGCGGCATTATAAGTGTAGGCTGTGATCACTTCTGGCAAAGTCATTTTCATTTCTAGTCTAGCTAAAACACCTACAAAATTAACATTCGTTGTTGGACTGCTGCCTGGATTAAAATCTGTGGCTAAACTTACTTTTCCGCCTGCATCTAACATCATACGGGCTTTAGGATAATTAATTTTTAAATAAAAATCCGCAGCAGGTAAAAGATTAAAGACTGTTTTTGATTTTGCAACTTTTAAAATTTCAACATCTTTCATTCGTACACAGTGACTAATAGACTTAGCACCAAGCTCAGAGGCTTTTAGCCCCGCCCCAGTCGATGACAATTGATCTGTATGCGCCGTAAACGTCATTCCTAGTTTTTTTAATTCTTGGACTAATAAATTTAAGTCTGTGTCTTCAAAATAACCTTCATCAATAAAAATATCCGCATGCCGTGTTTTTGTTTTTTGATAAACTTGGGGCAAATATTTATGAATCACTTCATGGACATAATCTTTTTTTGACGTCCCATGAATGGCGTGAAGACCTAAAAATGTAGAAACAATATCTAAGCCTTTTAATTTCTGATTTACATTTAAAATTTTAAGTTCAGTTTTTAAATCTGGGCCGTAACCTGATTTTGATTCTAGAAGAACAACACCTTGTTTTTTAAATTCATTCAATCGATATTGAGCAAGCCTTAGCAAATCTTCTTCTGAAGTTTTTTTTGTTTGCTCGCAGGTGAACTTAATACCACCGCCTTCTTTGGCAATTTCTTGGTAAGACACACCTTGGTTTCTAAGTTCGAATTCGTGACGTCGATCGCCAGCAAAAACCAAATGGGTGTGGGATTCTACGAACCCCGGCAAGATTGTGCCGTAAATTCTTTGTTCAAAAATTTGGCTTAAGTTTTTTTTATTTTTTTTATAGAATAAATTAAATTGCGTCTGGCTTCCTACAAACAAAATCTGTTTTTTATCTTTTAAGACAACAGGTTTTTTTACAATCCCAAGATCTATCTCTTGAGTCAGGCGTCCATCTTTTTCGACAACGCCAGACATGGTTAAGGCTTCATCAGCCCCAACTAAAAGTTTTAAATCCACAAAGATTTTACTCCACGCTCTTTGGCCGTTTGAACTGCGTCTTCGTAACCTGCGTCCACATGTCGAAATACACCCATGGCAGGATCTGCAGTCAACACCCTTTCTAAACAGCGTTTCGCACGTTCAGTTCCATCAGCTAAGACCACTTGGCCTGCGTGCTGACTGTAACCCATTCCTACTCCACCACCATGGTGAAGACTGACCCAAGTGGCTCCGCATGCTGTATTCACCATCGCATTTAAAAGTGGCCAGTCAGAGACCGCGTCTGATCCATCCTTCATGGCTTCAGTTTCACGATTTGGTGAAGCCACAGACCCACAGTCTAAGTGATCCCGTCCAATGACAATTGGGGCTTTTACCTTTTTATTAGCTACTAATTCATTGAACATAAGGCCCGCCTTCATACGCTCGCCGTACTCAAGCCAGCATATGCGTGCAGGTAAACCTTGAAACGCAATTCGTTCGCGGGCTTGATTTAACCAATGAATCATATGAGTTTTATGAGGAAATAGTTTTTTTAAAGCTTCATCGGTCGTGTAAATATCTTCTGGATCACCACTTAAAGCCACCCAACGAAATGGACCACTGCCTTTACAAAATAAAGGCCTGATGTATTCAGGTACAAAACCAGGAATATCAAATGCGTTTTCGATTCCCATATCTTGGGCCATTGCACGAATATTGTTTCCGTAATCAAATGCAATCGCACCCATCTTTTTCATATCCAGCATGGCTTGCACGTGGATAGCCATGGATTTTTTAGAAAGTTCGATATATTTTTTAGGATCACTGACTCTTAATTCGTCGGCTTGTTTTAAATCATACCCTTTAGGAATATAACCATTCAAAGGATCATGTGCTGATGTTTGATCAGTTAAAAGATCAGGAATAATATTTTCTTTCACAAAGCGCGGTAATATTTCTGCCATGTTGCCAAGTAAAGCCACACTTCGGGCCACACCTTGTTGATTGTACTTTCGAATTCTGGCAACGGCGTCTTCGAAGGACGTTGCAACTTCATCAACATATTTTGTTTTAATACGTTTTTCTATGCGCTCGGGATCGACTTCCACAGCTAAAACATTAGCACCGGCAAACACACCAGCAAGCGGTTGTGCACCACCCATTCCGCCAAGTCCTGCAGTTAAAATCCATTTTCCTTTTAAACTTCCACCAAAATGTTTTCTTCCGGCTTCTACAAAACTTTCATAAGTGCCTTGCACAATCCCTTGCGTTCCGATGTAGATCCAAGACCCAGCCGTCATCTGTCCATACATCATTAAACCCATCTGATCTAACTCGTGAAACTTTTCCCAAGTTGCCCACTTTGGCACAAGGTTAGAGTTTGCAATCAAAACCCTTGGTGCATCTTCGTGAGTGCGAATGATACCAATGGGTTTACCTGACTGAACCAAAAGCGTTTCATCATTTTCCAATGTTTTTAAGGTTGATAAAATCTTATCCAAAGATTCTTGATTACGAGCTGCTTTTCCAAGACCCCCGTACACAATAAGCTCATCTGGTCTTTCGGCCACATCTGGATCCAAATTATTTTGAATCATTCTGTAAGCGGCTTCCTGAGGCCAACCCTTGCAACTTAATTTATCCCCAATCGGTGCTTTCATCTTTCCCCCCCCCCAAAAGTGCCAGGTTCCAAATGCTGGACACATAGCGCAATTTTATTCCCAAAAGGTGCCAGGTTCTTTTTTGGAAAAATCACCCGGACATTCTGGCTCTCAACTCTATTTATAGTTTAATAGAATCAATATTACCAATTAAAACTAGATCACAAATTACTATAAAAGAATTTTAAATTATTTTTTTGAACTCATTTATCAATTTCTGAAGATGATTTTCTAAAATGATATTTAAAGCATTCTTTGCAAATCAATTCATATTTCTGAAAAAGAACCTGGCACCTTCTAGGAAATGGGTACCTTTTGGAAAATGATACGCTGTG
>JANODG010000065.1:0-5598 GCA_031412575.1 Bdellovibrionales bacterium | reverse complement strand
GATACCAAGAGTAAAATGTTAGCTTCAGTTCAAGCTTCTTATCAAGCAGCAACGAAGGGTGGGGACGCCTATACAACCACTAACAGTTTAGTGGGTCTAGCTGGCCTATACCAAGGTTTCGTGACCAGTTTAAATTCGATTGAAGGTCCTGCAAGTTTTGGTGAAGATGAGAAGATGGCTTTAAAAGATGAACTTGCAAATATTGTTTTTCCATTTGAAGAAAAAGCCGTCGAGACGATCGATACAGCTCTACAATTTGCAAGAAAGTCAGATTTAAGAGACGGATCAATTGGTAAAATTCAAAGAATTTTAGACAATCTAAACATGAAAAAACGAAATATTTCATCTATTGAAACCTTTTTGCCAGGTCCAGTATTTGCCAATGATAAAAGCGACAAGGGGGCGAAATAATGAAAGCTCAAAATTTTAAAATTTTTCAAGACTCCGTAAAAATTTTTGTACTTATAGCATTTATTGTTGGTTGCGGAAGTACGGGTTCTGGTCCTTCAAAGACTTCTTCAGGAAAAAAACGAACAAATAGAGTTTCAGATATTGGTCAAAAAGAGTTAGCAGGTGATCTCGAACAACGTTTAGCTAGATCTAGATTTTATACTGAAAACAATACTCTTTTAAGTGTTTTGAACAATGATTCTGTAAAAGATAAATGCGAGTTCAACACTGAAAAAGATTACAAAGACTGGGGTCGAATGCTTAGAGTTGGATTCGCTTGTGTCTACAAAAATGACTGGAAAATGGTTTCTAATATCGGACAAACTTTTTCAGTCCGACATATTGATGCTCCATGGGGTGCATACTTTTTGTCTTTAGTTTCAGAAAAAGCTGGGGATATGCCTAGAGCTATTTGGATGATTGGTTTGGCAGATAGAAAATCTCCAGACAATGCTGTGATTGAATTTCAAAAATCTAGACTTTTATGGCTTCAAGATCAAAAAGATGCCGCTTTTCAATCGGCTAAAAAAGCTTTAGAGCTTGAACCTAAATTATCTGAAGCTGCACTTTTGATGGCACAAATTTATTTTAGTGATTATGAATTTGAAAATGCACAAACTTATTATAGAAAAGTAATAAATTCGAATGACAAAGTTTTTACGGCTGTGCTTGGCATGGCAGAAAGTTTTGTACAACTTGAAAAATACAAAGAAGCAGTTCCATTCTATATCAAATCTATTAAACTTAAGAAAAACAGGATCGACTTAGCATATGTTTTGGCAGATATTTTTGAAACTAAATTGAAAGATTTTAAAAGTGCTCTTTCTTGGTATGAAAAAATCAGTCAAGTTTTTCCAAAAGAAGTGATCAGCAAGGAAAAAACTGAAGTTCAAAATAAAATTGCGTTTTTGACTGCAAAAATTGAAGAGGTTAAAAATTCAGGCAAACAGCAAGCCAACAAAAAAAATGATGAAGCTAAACCTAGAACACCAGCGACTAATCCAGAAGCCGAGGATCAAATTCAATTGGGTGAAGACAACAATGGTGCATCTAATGAAGCACAACAAAATTTAAACGGAAATCAAAGTGAAGATCAAAATAATTCAGATCCTCAAGGTGGGGGGCAATGATGAAAACAAGCATTAAGTTAATTCTTTCGGTTATGATTTTGCTAGCAACAACTTTTGCTTTTGCTCAAAAAGAAAAGCCAAAAAGAATTGATTTCGACGGATTAGATGTGGATGGGGAAGTTAGAACCCCGGACGGTCAGTATATTCTACAAAAAAGTGGTGTCGACTTCTTACCAATTTATGAAGTTAAAACTGAAATGCAGAATGAAATTAAAAAATCTATTTATTTTTTAAAATAGTAATACTTTAGATATTTTTTGGGAGTCGCGATGGGAACAATTGAGCTTAAAATAACACACAAAATCGGAAATAGAAAACTTAACCATTATCGCGTTCACTCAAGTACTGATGTTATCACGATTGGTTCTTCACCAAATACTTTAATTCGAATTATTGATAGTAAAGTAGAGGATATACATGCCACGATTGAACAAAGACATGGTCAATGGCACATTGTTGATCTTTTAAGTGAACATGGAACTTGGATAGGTAAAAAATCAGTTGATGAAACTCCAATTGATCCGAACTCCACTGTGGTTGTTAGTTTTGGAGAGAACACACTTCATATAGAGCCGATTCATGTGAACCCCTTTAACTTATATTTAAAGAACAAAAACATTAATTATGATGGGCAAAATAGTGTTGAATCACAACAGGTTGTGCTTCTTCGTGGAAATGAAATTTTAAGTTCCAATATGATTAAAGTGGGACAAAAGATTGAGCTACGTTATGCAGGTAAAGACTATACTTTTAGTCCTGCAGAATCTGACAAATGGTTAGAAGATAAGATAGAGAAGGTTCTTTTAAGACGAAGAAATGTAAAGTCACAGTTATTTATTAATCCAAAGCCAGAAAAATTTTCAGAATTTTTTAATATGGATTTAATAAAGGCTTTTGGAATTTCATTAGGATTAGCCTTTTTCTTTTTCTTAACAGCATGGTTGATGCCTAAGTTGATGCCTCAAGCGCAAGAAAAGAATAGATATACGCAAATGATTTTTGATCCTGAGGTTATAAAAAAACAACAGAAAGAAATGAAAGAGAGTAAGAAAAAATTAGAGAGAAAAGAAGAAAAAAAAGAAGTAGCTAAGGTTGAGCCAGAAAAAAAACGTCCTGTAGCAATGCCAAAAACGGAACAAGCTAAAAAAGTAGTTACTCAATTAAAGTCTTCTGGACTAAGTGATAAAATTTCAAAAATTGCATCTATATCTTTGTCTACAGACTCACTTTTAGAAAATGCAGGAAACAATGTAAGTAAATCCAGAAATAGATCCTTTGCCTCAAAAGGTGTTGCGGTTAAAGGTGCGACACTTTCTAAAAATGCTGGATCTTATAATGTGACTTCTGTGGCTACTAACGGGGTACAAGGTGGGACTGCAGCGGCTGGAAAACTTGGTGGATTATCCGCCGGTGGAGTCGGTGGCGGTGGTGTAGTTGATGCCATCGAAGAAGAAACAGAAATTGGCGCTGGTATTGATCCTGCTGTGATCAGAGACGTAGTTCAAAAAAACATGGGTCGTATCAGATACTGTTATGAGCGTGAACTTGCTGCAAATCCAAATCTTTACGGTAAAGTTAAGTTAGCATGGACAATCACTGCAGCCGGTGGAGTTGTGGGACAAAAGATCGAGCAGTCAACTATGAAAAACAACATGGTAGAAGGCTGTATGTTAAGAATTGTTGCTCGTTGGAACTTTCCTAGACCAGACGGTGGTGGAGATGTGATCGTTGCCTTCCCGTTTTTCTTTAAGGCTAACAATTAAAAGGGTATAGTATTGACTGGAAACTAAAAGAATTAATTTTAACTTAAAAAAACAAGGGGTACACATAATGAAAGCAGCAGTGATCGTCAGCATGATATTAAATTTATTTATAGGACTGTCTATGGGCACGTCCGCTTTTGCTCAAGACGAGCCAAAAGCAGCAGCACCACAGAAAGTAGATACTAAAAATATCGAAGCAAAATATTGGCAACCAAGTGACGAAAGTTACTCAGTGGTTCAAACGCGTACGTACGCAAAAGCGAAAAAATTTGGAGTTTCTTTACAGACTGGTCCTATTTTGATGGACTCTTGGTCAGAAGGTTTTAGCTTTGAAGCGGCAGCTTCATACTATTTCACAGAGCGTTGGGGTGTTGAACTTCAAGCGGGTGTTTATTCGACAGATGATAATGATTCGGTTGATGCTATTTTTGCCTTAGGCGGGGTTCCAGACTTCGGTCGAGTGACTTCATTCTACGGAGCAATGGCAAGATGGGTTCCTTTTTATTCTAAAATGAGTTTTATGGGAACTAAGGTTGTTTATTTTGATATGTCTTTCGGTTTGGGTGCTGGTCTAATCAGTTACGAACAACAAAGACAGGTTTCAACATCTGATACTACAAGAACCGAAGTATCTCAAACTGCACCTGCAATTCAATTTGATATTTCTCAAACATATTTTATTAATCCGAAGCTAGCTTTTAGAGTCGATTATAAGATGAGATTCTTCAATGAAGAAGTCATTGCGTATAACACAAAACCTGGCGTAGCAATTGGTGAAAAAATTGAAGATAAAGTTACAAATGCATCTTCTCTTAATTTAGGTGTTACATACTACTTTTAATTATTAATTTTTTGGGAATTGTTTGAAAATCAAACAGTTCCTAACCAACTGGGAGTGTTGAATTTATGAATAGAAGTGTACTGATCATATCCCTGATGTTGTTATCAATAGATGCTTTTGCTAAACCCGATAGAGTTGTCAAACTCACAAAGGAAGCCGAAGTTTTTGGTTATGATTCTGCTCCTGTCAAAACTTCAACTTTACCCATTTATGATTTTATCAATAAAAAGGTAAAACAAGGCTTTACTGAGCTTGAAGTCAGAGAGTCCGTCCCAAAGTTAGAAGTCGGTAAAGAGCCTCAAGTGATTGCCCCTCAGCAAGTCGTGGTTGATTTAGCTCCGTCAAAAAGTATTAAATTTAATGATTTAAAAAAATTAGCTCAAAGTCCTTCTCCGTTTTTGGAGTTTGAATTTGCCTCAGTTGAACCCACAGACACCAAAGTGGCCAAAGAAAATAACGGATTATTTAATGATGCAGCTGTTATCGATCCCAAACTTGTTCTAGATCTTAGGCCAACAATGGCTACACCCTTACAAGTGGTTCTAAAGCCTATGCAAATGGAAGACAAAAATGAAAGAGATTTTTTGTTTCTTTCAATCCTCTATCACGATCAGCAAGCTTGCTCTGAAGTGATCATGCTTTCTCACTATTTATTAAGTAAAGGTTTAAATAAACCTGAAGTCAGATTCTTTTTAGGATCTTGTCAGCATAAGAAAAAATTATATTCTGAATCCGTTCCTTTGTTAGCTTCAGTTATTGTTACAGGAATTGACTACTATACTCAGATGGCTGTTGAACATTTATTAGATGATTTGCCAACAGGATACGAAGCTGTAATTGCCGATGCCTTAGCACCTATTGAAGTTTACAGAAAATTAGATCAAAAACAAAAGGATTTTTATAACTATATATTAGCAAAAGGTAGATTCATTGAAGGTAAGTTTTTAGATTCATCTAAACTTGCAGAGATTGTTTCTAGTAAAAGTAAGTTTTATAAAGATGCTCAATTTTTATTGGGTGCTTCGGAATACTTAAGGGACAATGCAAAAGGCGGAATTCAAATTCTTGCTTCACTAACTACGAAGTTTTCTGAAATGGAGTTAAATACTGATTTATATAGTTTAACTCAGATCACCTTAGCTAGATTTCATTTTGAACTGGGTCAATATAAAGAGGCCATCAAAGCTTACGATAAAGTCTACCGTGAACATCCGATGTGGCTTGATTCCTTAACAGAAAAAGGTTGGACACAAGTGCGTTTACAACAATATCCAGAGGCTATTGGTAACATGTACACTTTGCATTCGCCGTTTTTTAAATCTGTGTTTAAGCCAGAAACCTATGTTATTCGAACCATTGGTTATTTAAATATGTGTCAATTTACTGATGCCGATAAAACATTAGCTTACTTAGA
>JANODG010000064.1:0-6605 GCA_031412575.1 Bdellovibrionales bacterium | reverse complement strand
GACGTTTTTTGAAACTTAAAAATGAAACCTAGACTTATGGTGCAGTCTAGAAACCCCGATCAGACCTTTGAATGGGGGACGTATGAAATCATTAAAATTAATACTCTTAGGATTAGTTTGGGGTTTAGCTTCCTGCTCTGAAGTCGAGTTTAAGGGAACGCTTGCAGGTCTTTACCAGACTGAGGCTCGCCAATTTTTTGCTTTAAGCTCTTCGGAGATTAACTTTAAACAAGTCGACTCTTTTGATAATCAGGTTTCACTACAATTAAACCTAACGCAATTGGGATCTGACATCACATCCCTTAATCCAAACTTAATTAATATTTCACATGGCGGAGTTAAAATTACAAACTTCAGCCTTACGAACACAGCCACGGAAAAAGACAACATCATCGACATTGCTTTTGTCATTGACGTAACTGGTACGATGTCAGCTTTTATCGAAGACGCAAAAAGCAGAATTATAAATTTTATTGATTCCACAACAAAAAATGGAATTCGCACGCGCATGTGTATTTCAACATTCGGAGATTACACGGTTAAGAAGTGCGACCGTTTTTTTGATAATAATCCTAAAGATCCTGCGACAAAAGCTCAGACAGCAGAATTAATTTCTGAAATTTCTGCACTTCGCGCTTTTAAAGGTCAAGGACAAGACCCGGGTTGGCCTGACTTTGACGAGAACCCAATGGGCGCGCTTGTCGATGTAAGTCTTGCTCCCTTCAGACAAGAAGCTCAAAAATTTGTGATCTTAGTGACTGATGCTGGGTTTTTATATTCGCCACAAAATCAAGGTTCTATTGGAACAAAAGCGCCTACAATGGATGCGGTAGCGAAAGCCATTAAGGACTCACAAATCACTGTATTTGGAATCACACCTATTATGCCAGGTTATACTTCGGGGCTTAATGGTATCCCAGGAGTTGTTGAACAAAGTAATGGGGAACATTATCTGTTTCAATCTGTGATCGGTGGCGAAGTTAATCTAAACCAAATCCTAGATCGCATCTTAGACCGTGTGCAGGCGTCATACGTGCTGTCGTATGTAATGGATGAGTATCCTACCTTAGATCCAACACAGCCTGTGAATTTTGATGACGTCAAAATTGAAATTAAAGACATTGGTGGTCAAGTCACAACAATTAATGATCTTAAATTCAACGCAACTTTCCCTTCGGGAAGACCTGAGTTTGCACAAGAGTGGGTAATCTCCTCTGAACCCGTAAACCCTTCAACAGTAGAAGTGTGGGTCAATAAAATAATGTTGGAACGAAGTGAATATGTAATAAATCAAAATGTATTAAAAATTAAAAAGCCACCAGCTTTGTCAGCTATAATTTCAGTGAAATATAAATTTGAAAATTTATCTAAAAATATACGTTTGTATCCTGTGTTTTTAAATCGTGTTGTTGACGAAACCAAGCTTGATATTTTGCTCAATGGAATCAAGGCGCGTGAAGGTGATATTTATTTTGACCGAACAGCCAGTAACGACCTATCAGTCATGATTTCACCAACTGCGTTTCAAGATAACTATTATATGATCGACGAAAATTCAGGCGTATTTTTAGACATTAAATAATCTACAGCATGGATTGAATTAGAAATTTATGAAAGAGCGATTTTAGAATCTGAATCCTCACAAACACCAATTGTTTTTATCCTAGGTCAAGATACATGTCCTTGGTGTTCTAGTTTAGCAGGATTAATATCTTCGTCTGAACTAGGAACAGACATTGCCAGATATGCGACCATAAAGCCCCTTAACTTGAGAGGTGACATTCAGGACGTTGTTAATCGATTAAAATCTAGAGCAGGTATGACCGAAAGAATTCCCGGCTATCCCTTTATATTTGTTGTCGATCCAAAGCGCAAAGTCACAACTCCAATTTCATTGGCGGGAATGGAGCATAATATGCCAGAACAAAAAATATACACTCATCATCCTGAGCTTGTTAAATCAGCTATCTTTTTTGCGTTGGGAATGGATTTGGATCAGAGATCCAAAGATTATATGTTTTCATCCGAGGCTTACAGTTGTGAAAATTATTTAATGCCGTTGATCCAATTTTCTATGGTGAGTATTTCGTCTTCGGGAAGCTGATTGCCAGACGGTGGCATTGCCAAAGCACCCTGTTGTCTACGAATGGCTTTAATGACGAGTGAATTTGCAGCGTCACCTTTCTTAACCCAAGCCTCACCTGAAGACATGGATGTTATCGACAGAAATCCACTTTTTTGCGCGATCGACCCATGGCAAGACACACAAGATCCTGAAGCTCTGGATTTATTTAAAACACTAAATACTTTCGCAAATCCATCATCGATGCTACCGCCAGAACCCCCACCAACCGCGCCAGATAAACCAAGAACATAACTGTTGTAATAGGCTTGCGAGTACTCATTCAGCGTTTGATCCGAAAGAGGTTTAAACCAAACTGCGATTTCATAAAGATTAAATCCGACACTTGCATATTCTGTATTTAGACGGAAATGTCTTCCGACATTAGCCAGTCGGGGAGGAAGCATTGCTGATGAAGATTTTATTTCTGCCAATTTACCATTCACACTCAGTGCCATAGATTCATGATCAGGCCCTGTACGAAGAATAACAGCTAAACCTTTTTCCAAATCTTCACTTGTTACGTCGTAACCTAACCAATAGTAGGAATCTGCACCAAACCAGTAAAACGTACTCACTTGGGTTGCCGAAACGTCGACCCCGACATACCCGTCAGACGCGCCATTGGGCGATAAAAGATCAAAAACTCTTGTGGTTTTATACTGACCATTTACCACATCTACGGAATTTATAAAAAATGCGACGGTGTAGTTGTCAGACGAAAATGTTCGAATATTTTCCGTCAAGGTGCGAAGTTCTTTTTTATCTTTAAAATTTAAATAAACTTTGCCGTCCAGATCTTCTTCAACCAGCGGGGCTTTTTCAAAATCTAAACTTGTAGAGTTGAGTCGAAGTGGGGGATAAAGTCCTATTTTACCACTTCCAGCGTCCAGCCAATTTTCGGATTGTGAAAAGTTATTTGCTATAATATTTTCAAGCCTTTGAGTGTTCCAGACTAAGTCTGCATCATGTTTACTAGCTGAAAATAAAGAGGTGTCATAACTAGAAATAAATCCCCCTGAACAATTCATAAAAAATAAATTTAAGGTCACAAAAAAAGCAAAAAGAAGAATAATGCTATTTCTTTTTTGAAGTTTCATTTTCATATTCCTTTTTTCCTCTTCACAGCAATTGCCATCCTGGCTCTTCACACACAGTTAGTATGATTAAACGCCATCGACTTATAGTCGCTTCTGCACGGCTGTTCATACTTGAATTCATATCTAATAAGGGCTCAAGGTATGTAGGTAGGGACTCAAGCGCTGGAAAAAATAGTTGAACAATAAGACTTATACTTTCTTTCGAAGGATTTTCAGACTGTCCCTTAACCCGCGAGATTAGGCCATTCAAAACAGAATCATTGTTGACCAAGCTTTGGCAGGTTTGCAATCTGGCCGCTTCTCGTAAACTTGAGCTAAAGGACTTCATGGCGATCGCTTGATAAGACGCATTGTTGTTGCAGTTTTGTAGAGCGCCATCGTTAAAAAGGCTGCACGCTCGACCAAATTCCGTCTGTGCGGATAAGATTTCATCTCTTAAAACTTGTTCCACAAACGTTACAACTTCAGCGCTTGAATTCACATCTGTGAAAACATCTTTAAACACAGACATCACATAAAACGCATCGCCTAAAAGGAGCCGATCGGTGGATGCACCGCTTTGTTTGTTGGACACTGAAGGGTGATTAAGTGGAAGATTCGAAGACGACGTTGCAATGAACTGTCCACAGTTTTGAAATAATACTGTGAACATCAGTGCCCCGAAAATCAAAGTGATATAAAAAAGAATTGTTTTATATGTTTTTATCAAACGATGTCTCCGCTAGCTTTGACGACAAGTTGACCAGAGCCTTTTTCTATCAAAGGATCTGCTGAATTCTTCCAAGGGTTTGAGGGCAAATTCATAATGTTGGCTAAAGTTGAAGTGACGGACTCGGGTCTTAAATTAATAATTTTGCCATTCACGTTGGTTGGGGATTTGTAACCAAAAGTTCCCGAGTAAGGTCCTCCGATTCCATTTTTTAAGATGTTACCTAAGATGATGGGTTTTGAATTCTGAGCTCCCGTGATGACGGACGAAATCATATTGTCAAACCCATGATCTGAACCACCTTGCGTGTCTCTTGGAGTTCGACCAAATTCACTTACAAATTGTATAAACGAGGTATTAAATAAATTTTGTGCTTTTAGGACTTGAACCATTTCAAGCACACATGCTGCAATTCCACGAAAAAATAATGTGTTGTAAAATACAGTGCTAATACTTCCTGTGACATGCTGATCGAATAACAAAGGAAATTTACGTAATTCTACAGCTGATAAATTTCCACCGGCTGCAGTTCTTTGAGTAGGGACTTCTAAATTGTCGGCGCCCCGGTCAAGTACCATTTCAAAAGCGGCAGACAGTCTTCGAGTGGCAACATATTCCGCAAGCGCAAATTGAGCTGCGATGTGGGCAACACTAACGTTATTTACGGTGTCTCTTAAATCAATTCCAGGTGTTGGATAAATAGCGCCGTAAGCTTCCATGGCCCATGGGTTAACTTCAGTGCCAGGATCAGACTGCACAGGAACCGGCATCGATGAAACCCCTTGAGTTCGGTCTTTGTGAGCAGTTATTAAAAGTGTGTGGTACTTTTCAAAAAGTTTGGACCAAACGGAAGTTAAATCTTCAACTGAAGATTCAATTTTTTGTACAGCTTTTTGATAATCTATGCTGATAGAATCTTTAGGAGCCAAAGTCGTTTTAGATAATTGTTTTAGAACGTAACGAGTATTATCATAATTTTTTTTGTATTTATCACGTAGTGTTACAAGATTTTGATTCTCGGGTTTTTTACTAAAACTTTTTAAAAGCGTCATAATCAGATTTTGATTCGCTACATAGTTTATGATTGTAAGTCCATTCCCATTCGGTGAACTAAAGCCAGTGGGAAAACTATAAGGAGTTTGTAAAACTCTGAACAAGGATTTAGATTGATCCCCAACGACACCAGGAACACTTCCCGAACCGGATATAGGTGTAAGTTGGTTCGTTAAATTATTAAGGTGGCCATCAACGCCCGTACCATAACCTCGAAAAACAATCAGGTGATCTAAAAGGGCCGAAATCGAAGAGGACCCTTGGCTTGTTTGAGCTATGTAGTTCCACATCTGTGGAACTGGAACACCTTTATAATCAAAGGTGCTGTATGATGTAGAGTTGAAAACTCCATTTGAGCTGGACAAAGTAGTTGCAACGGTTGGGTTGACGATAATATTTGGTAAGTCTGACGCTTTAGTTGCTAACAAATGATCAAAGCACCAACGAGCAGGGGCTCCGTAAATAAAGATCGGCATATAAAATAAGGGTGCTGGTTGAGATTCCGCAGCATGTGCGCTTTTTACAGAAAGATCTTTGATAATAACTTCTAGCAATTTAGATATTGGCGGTAGGCTTGCTAGTGCAGCAACGCCGGAACTTCCACCTATTAAAAGATCTCGTCTAGAGATATTTTTTAATTTACCTTTTTCTTTGCTCATGTTGGTAGTATCCCGATTGCAAAATGTTTTCGATCAACTGTTTAAGTGATCCTGTGGATTGAAGCTCTTTACCTAAACCAATCACGTAGTCCCGATATTCTAAGTCGGCGGCAGTTAATGTTGATGCGTTTAATGGATCTGTTAAAAATTCTAAGTTTAAATCGATGCCTGTAAAGTATCCAAAATAGCGTTGCGCTGCACACGTGTAATAGTCTTCATTTTCCGAAAGTGCTGCGCCGAAATCAGCTATGGAGGAAAGATTTCTGTTTACAAGCGATCCTGTTCTGTCTCTGAAGTAAAGTTTTCCGGTCGGAGTTGTTAGATGAAAATTCGCAGTTGAAGTTGATGGCCAAGACGTATTTTCCCCAAGAATGGATTCGTATTGAAGAACCAAAGAGGTTGTTCTTTTAACGACTGCAAGTACATTTAATGTAGCTCCAAGTCTGATATGTCTTGCCGTTGTTGCCGCTTGATCTAAAGTGGTGTGGCAGCGTAAACAGCTTGTAGCTTGGCGAAAAGGTGCTGCGCTAGGATCGTTAACTAAATAGCTAGGAGTATCTGACTCCCGCACGTAGGGCGCCTCTTTGCACATAAAATTCTTAAACACAGATTCGGTCCATTTGCGTGGTAATTTTTGTGCGCCGTCTGCGCGGTAGTCGTAAGAGTGACCTAATGTTGTCAGCAGATAAGCACTTGAACCAATAGGGCCGCCGCCAAAGTTATTTCTAACTACAGCGGGTCTTTGAATGTTGGCTTCGTTAACTGTTGCGTTTGAAGTCTGTGGGTTCGTCCAAACGTCTGGCATTAAAGGGGACTGATCGTTCGTGATCCCCACGAGTTCCCCTAATTGAATGATGTCAAATCCAACACCGTAAAAATCTAATCCTACACCGTCTCTATAAAAATAAATTTGCGGTGTATCGTATCCTTCAAGCGGGCCAAGAAGACTGCGGCTTGGTCTA
>JANODG010000063.1:0-23391 GCA_031412575.1 Bdellovibrionales bacterium | reverse complement strand
CTTTTCAGTTATCGAATCGAATTAAAATAGAGTCTTAAAAATGATATGGGAATTTCGAAAATAATTTTGGTTAGGTTTTTTTCTAAGGTGCGGCTTTATTTTTGGGGTTTGATGTAGGGAGCTTGGTTGTAAGAGTTTTTCTAAAGCGTGGCTTCATTCTTTGATTTGTTGTAGGGCGATTGATTTAAAGACTTTATTGATGTGTTGATTTTTTGTGAAAGCTTGTTTTGGATTTGGGTTTATTTGCCGCGCTTTTTTAGGGAGAGGGTGAGTTCGAAGGTCATGATGGGTTCGCTTAAGTTTGAGATTTGGTAGGCTTTGCCGCGGATGAGTTGTTCCTCGCGTTCGCCGGTTTGAAGGGCTTTGTTGATTAGGTTTTCGACGTCTTGGGTTTGATCGCAGATGAATTGGACATCGCCGTCGGCGCGCTTTAGGAATTCAGCTTTAAAATCTTTGAAGACAAAATTGATTGGTTTCTTTTTTAGAAAAACCATTTCTACCGCTTTAAGTGCACATGTTAATTCCGCGCCCACAGTTAGTGCCCCGAAGTACATCGCGCCTAAATGATTTTGTGTTCTTCGCTTCAGTCTTATTTGAACAACCGATCTTCTCTCACTTAGCTCTAGAACTTTCGGTTTCATAAATGCAATGATTGGAATCTTAAAAAAGGTTAAAAGATAAATCATAAAACTTAATTTTATTTCAGCTTTCATTCTTTCTCCCAAAAGGTGCCAGGTTCCGAATGCTGGACTTTATGCATCATCCACAACGTGATCTCTTTTTCCAAAAGGTGCCAGGTTCTTTTTCGGAATTTCATTCCGGAGAAACGAGCGCTCAGCACCTATTAAATTATATTACGCAATTAAATTTAAAAGGGTTAGGTTCCTAGACTTTAAATCTTTTAATCATCTCTGAAGTATAATGCAGTTTGTCCAGCATTTGGAACCTGGCACCTTTTGGGATTAGGCTTCCATGATGTCGCGGGTTTTATAGTTTCTTGCGAGTTGAGCGAAAAGCAAACCGGCTAAGAAAATTAAGACAGCGAAGAACATGTAAAAGTTTCCAGAACCTACTGGGTAGATACTTATTTTTACAATGAACGCAGTCATTAGATTTCCGATAAATACGGTCAATAGCCAAAAACTCATGATGGTGGACTTCATGTTTTTAGGCGCTTGTGTGTAAGCAAAAGCTAAACCTGTGATTGAAATCATCACTTCGGCTGACGTCATAATTAAGTATTGAACGCCTTGCCACATCACGTGAATCTGCTGTCCGTTATCAATTTTATACTGGACTATTGCAGCCGCAACAAATCCGAATGCGGAAATAAAAAATCCCCAGCCTATTCGACGAAGCGGAGTCATGGGATAAAACTTTCCAACGGCAGGATAAATTCCGAATGTAAATATTGGGATTAACATCATCACGAAAATTGGATTGATCGATGAAACTTGTGAGGCAAGAATTTCACCATCGAAAATAGTGTAACCAAATAAATTTATATTTGTCATACGTTGCATCTGTTCGGCTTGTAAAACCCATGTCGAGGCATGCTGGTCAAATAAAGCCCAAAACACAGAAATTGCACCGAAGATCACACAAATATTTAAAGCAATTTTAAACTCTTCAACGCGCTTTTTAGGATGGTTATTTTCAATATAATTTAAAAAATTACGATAATTAAAAACAATGACTCCAACAACTAAACCAATAATGGTGATGAAAGTAATCGTAATACCCCAATTTATGTACGAATAAAGAACCGCAAGTAACAGAAACGTCAGCCTTATATAACCTAAAAGATTCTTATTTAAAACTCCGAAGAGTGTATTATTAAAAAATCCTAAAACAGTTGTATTCTGATCTGATTTTAAATTACTAAAAATTCCTTTAAATAAGATGGACCAAAAGCTATCTGGGTCTGGTCCTGAGGGTGGAACTTGAATGTATTGTTTTCTTCCCAACCAAAATATAAATGTAGCAATAAACATAAGGACGCCAGGAATACCAAAGGCTACACTTGGACCATAATACTTTAACGTCAACGGAGTTAATATTGTTGAAAATGTAGATCCGAAATTAATCATAAAATAAAAGAGATCATACACTTTATTCAACAAATCTTTTTGATCGGCATGAAATTGATCGCCCACAAATGCAGAAATACATGGTTTAATTCCACCCGACCCGAATGCAATTAAAGCTAAGCCTGTATATAATCCCCAAGCTGTTCCTTCGAAAAGGGCAAGCACACCATGCCCCAAGCAGTAAAATAAAGATAAATATAAAATAGTTTTATATCGTCCCCAAATACGATCAGCAATATAAGATCCAAACAATGGCATCAAGTAACAACCGGCGATAAATAAATGGACCACTTCGGTGGTATGTCCTGCCTCCATCATCAAAAAATTGATCATAAAATAAGTTAAAATTGATCGCATTCCATAAAAGCTGTAACGCTCGCAACCCTCATTCCCAACTATATATTTGATCTGTGGTGGATATGAATTTGCACTATTAGCCACTGGAACCCTCCCTTTTTAATAAATAAACTTTTCGTCAACACTACTGGCAGGGCAGGCGATAAATTTAATTTATAGACTTAACTACGGAATTTAACCCCACCTTCTAATTTGAGTCATTCGTTTATGCCCTTAACTTGATGTGTAAGTTTATTTATCCTCCCAACTTGACATCGAAAATTCCATGCCCAGCTTTTAGGTAAGAGTGAGTTGAATATAAGAACTCACTCACTCGGCAAATTTATTTAAAGATTGATTCTCAAAACAGTTTAACAGTTTTTAAAACGGAGGACATTATGAAATCATCAAACCCTTTTCACAGAAGCATAGTTTTATTTGATCAAGATTACGTAACCGATTCGTGGAACAATTTTTTTAAAGATTTTGGAAGCTTTGATCGCCCAGTATTTAGAACTCAAAAAACTAAAAACTCATTTGAACCCACTTGCGATATCACAGAAGCCATAGATCATTATTTGATTTTAATGGATGTTCCGGGCGTAGAGCAAAAGGATTTAAATATTGAAGTTGAAAGTGGTCAGCTTCGAATTTCAGGAGAGAGATTTAAAGACATGACCGAAAAAGACCAAGCTAAACAAGTCTACCACGAGCGATCTTTTGGTAAATTTATTAGAACATTCAATTTACCTGCTGAAATTAACTTGGAAGATATTCAAGCCCAATACCAAAATGGCGTTTTAAAAGTCGCAATACCGAAAGCCAAAAAAGTAGAAGCCAAAAAGATCAGTATAAACGCTAATCAAGGAAATAATTTTTTTCAAAAGCTAGTAGATGATCCTAAAGGTGAATCTTAAATTTCTAATTTAAGAATTTAAAACGCAAGCTTCAGACAAAACACCGACCCGCCGGATTTTAAAAATTCGGAGGTGTCGACAGCCTTAATATCAAACTTGTAATCTATTAATCGTGAAATAGTCTCGGTATTTTGCTGGTCTATAATGATGGTTTTACCGTCGGGACAAAATAAATTACAGGCTAAAGATTTTTTAGCTTCCTCGAAGGGGACTTCGATTTTCACTTCGAAGTGCTGATCAAGTTTTTTTAAAGACTCTTCGTCAAAAGCTTCTTTCACGTAAGCGCAGCGATGTTGATCTAAAACTGCAAAACATGTGTCGAGGTGATAAAAATAAGAACTCACTAATTTTAAACTTACAACTTTAGTTTCGGTCAATTTTTCAAGCTCAATAGAAACATCTTTATGAGTGCGATAACCATAACCTAAAAATAAAGTCTTATAATCAGAAGACCATATAGCATCGCCCATTCCTTCGAAAGGACCAATAGGAAGTTGATACGTTTTATACCCACGCTCTGTTGCCCAGTTTTTAAAAAAAATGACTTCACCTGCGCGTTCGGCTGTGGCCATGTGGCTTAAAATAAAACTAGTTTCGAAATTATTTTTTGGATCTTTAAAAGGTAAAAGTTGATTTGCAGTAAAAACCATATCGGGATGCATGTCAGAGGCCGCGATTTGCAAAACATTAATTTTCAAATCAAGATACACTTGCTGCAAAGCGTTCCATTGTTTCATAGCTTTCTTTTCATCAATGTAATTTAACTCGCCGTTGCCATCGCGCATAAACGGATTGATTTCATAACCCACTTTAAAAAAATTAGGTGGAACCACTAATACACTCTGAGTCACGTTGTTCTGTTTCATAGGGCCACTTTGACAGTCTACTTAGCGAAAGTCTAGCATAGATACTAAGCCTATAAACAAAGAGGGACTTTATGCTATGGCAAAAAATAAATAATATGACATGGATGTTAGTAATAAGTTTAATCAGTTTTCAAGTTTCCGCAGATCCAATAAATATAAAAAATAATTCTAAAAGAATTTCTAAAGAGCAAAAACAAATTATCCTAAATCACAATTCAAACATTACCCAAACTGGACAAGTCTTTAATTCTGGTTCAGCATCTGGTTTATTAGTACAACGTCCAATCGCAGAGTTTGAAGATACAGGTTACTTAGTTTTCTTTTCTGAAACAGAATTTAATTCTGCCGATGTAAAAGCGAAACTCATTCAAAACTTACCAAATGATGTTACTGCCATAATATACACAGACTCTGACGATCAAACTGATTTGGAAGCTTTGTACAGATTTTACAGCGACATGGCGCCGAATAAGGATCAAGTCAAAGTCATTCATCTTCCAAACACACCAAGGTTAGACACTTACACTGACGAAAATGGCAATGAAGTGACAGAAGAGTACTATCCAACAGGTTTTTGGTCTCGTGATGCCATACCCGTTCCTGTTGTTCAATTAGCAAGTGGAACACCATTAATGCCTTTGGCAGAAAAATTCACAGTGGTCGATGCTATGTATTACCACGAGTATGAACCTGACCAATACGTTGCTGAATATTTTAATGCTGCGATGTTATCACACAATTATTATTTCGAAGGTGGTAATTTCATGGTCAATTCGAAAGGCGATTGCATCGTGATAGACACAGACGCTGTTCAAATTATTCCGAATTCAGTCTTTTCAAAATCTTATGGATGTAAAAATTTAATGCGTATGCCATACGTTAAAGGTATTGGACACGCAGATGAAAGTTTTAAATTCATTTCGGATACACATGTGCTGACTGACCATCCAAGATATAAAAGTTTATTAGAATCAAAAGGCTTTAAAGCGACTCTGCTTCCAAGACCTAAGAGGGATTACGAAACATACGTGAATTCATTAATAGTCAACGGAACGGTTTGGGTTCCAATATATAAACAGGTGACAGACCAAGACGCTTTGGACATTTACGAAAGCTTGGGCTTAAAGGTGATTGCTGCTGACAGTTCAATTTTATCCAATGAAGGCGCAGGATCCATCCACTGTATAACCATGACTTATCCTAAAACTACTGATTTTAACGAACTGTTAGAATCCTTCGGAGCAGACGACGTTGTGGATTACGCTTCTATGTCCCCAGCCGTAGAAAGCAGAGTCTATGAACTTAAAACAGATTTAAACGATCAGATCCAAAAATTAAAAGATCCAGGACTAAATAAGTATTTAGACAGCCTTTACCAAGGTTGGTTCTAGCAAGAACCGACTTTGTTTTATTAAATCTTAAAAACATAGAGCTTTTTTAAATGGAGAAGCGACTGTCATTTGCCTTGCATGCACTTCGTGCTAGCAAGGCTGCATGCCATCGATCCATTTAAAAAGGCTCTATGTTTTTTAAGATTTAATAAAAAAAGTCGAAGCCCCGTTTCCTTGGGATTTTTACACATTGAAAATTTGATACAAAGGACTATAACTTCAAATTATGGATTTGTTTGAAGCTCAGGAAAATTTAAGTCAAAACCAGCCACTTTCGGAAAGGCTACGCCCGAAAGACTTTGAAGCCTTTATTAAACAAGATAAGTCCAAATCTAAGTTTGAAAATTTAATAAAACAATTTAATGAAGGTGTTGTTTACAATCTGATTCTTTGGGGTCCTCCTGGTAGTGGAAAAACAAGTTTTGCCAATATCATTAGGCTGAATACTAAAGCCTTTTTTATTCAGTCCCATGCTGTCGATCTTTCTACAAAAGTTATTAAGGATTTTTGTGAACAGTCTAAAAACAGAATTTTAATTCAGAATCAGAAAACAATTTTATTCATCGATGAAATTCATAGACTTAATAAATCCCAGCAAGATATTTTTTTACAGTACATTGAAAAAGGTCAAATTTATTTAATTGGGGCAACTACTGAAAACCCAAGTTACGAACTTAATAAAGCGATCATGAGCCGTTGTAAGCTCTTATTCTTTGAGCCGCATAGTGCTGAAAATCTAAATCAACTTTTTCTGAAAGCTTTATTCAAAGAGGATATATCATCGACTGATTTAATTGATGATGTGACTTTGCAATTATTAATTCAAAGTTGCCAAGGTGATGCAAGACTTCTGCTGAATAAAACGGAAGACTTAATTCAAAGTTTTAAATTTAAGACTTTGAATTTTCCTTTATCCACCCAGGATTTAAAAAAATACTTTTTTGAAACCTCAATTGCTTACGACAAATCGGGAGATGAACATTACAATTTGATTTCTGCATTTATAAAAAGTATCCGAGGAAGTGATCCAGACGGAGCAGTTTATTATCTAGCGCGAATGATTTACTCTGGCGAAGACCCAGTTTTTATTGCACGCCGAATGATAATCCTAGCATCAGAAGATATCGGTAACGCTGATCCTCAAGCCTTAACTTTAGCTATATCAACTTTAAAAGCAGTCGAAGTGATTGGCTTGCCAGAAGCTAGAATAAATTTAGCCCAGTGTGTGACGTATCTGGCTTCAGCTCCAAAATCTAATGCTTCCTACGTTGCGATTAATAAAGCTTTAGATTTGGTAGAGAGGACAAAAAATTTAAAGATACCTTTGCATTTAAGATCAGCCCAAACCGAATTGATGAAAAATTTAGGTTATGGCAAAGGCTATAAGTATGCCCATGACTTTCCAAAACATTGGATTGGACAAAATTATTTACCAGAAGAAATAAAAGATGAAAAATTTTACGAGCCCACTTCCCAAGGTTTCGAAAAAAGAATAATTGAGTATTTAGCGTGGTTAAAGAAATAGTTAGAAACTTGACTTAAGTTTCTAACTCACTTGAAAATTAAAATGTCTAATAAGAAAATAAAATTAGCGGCAGTATCTTCTAAATTCAGATCTACCCGTACCATCACGTCTAGGAATATTTTTGCCAGCAATGCGACATCCACAAAGTCTAATATATTCAGCATAAGATAATGGATTCGCCATTACACTTTGATAGTAACTAGCAGCTGCCGAAAGACCTGAGTCACACATAGGAGTAAACTGAAGTTGCTGTTCTGCAGACTGCGTAGCAGTTGCGGAAGTGTTTGTCGTTTCGTGAGCTGAAATTACAGGTGGTTCAAAGCTTAAACCATTCATGTAATTTAAAATCGGCTCAACGCTTCCGGAAATACCTGTAATTCGAGTTAAGCAGTCCGTGCCAAGAACACTTGCCCATGGGCCATGATATCTAAGTGTATTGTATTTACCATTTTGACGACACCACTCGTAGCGTTCAACTTCTGTAAAGCTTGTCGAATGTTGAATGGAAATGATTGAAGGATCTACGGCCGCACGATTTTCTTCGCTGACATAGTTTTTATCAGCATAAATGATTCGCTTATAAGAATCATTCAGTTTAGCATAAGGATGATCCAAGCCCACATATTCATTAAGTTCCGGATAAGATCTAAAAGAGTTTACGACTTTAACAGGTATAGCATTTTGTCCACTTCTAAAAACAATCACCGCTAGTTGATATAAATCTTTGTCTCGAACACGAATACAACCATGGGATACAAATCCACGCTTTAACTGATCGTTGTCGATTTGGTAGTGAAATCCAATTTCTTTATATTTAGTGCCGTTATTATCTAAAACTCCAATAAAAGGGCGCCCACGGTAATAATCAGGATTGGTACGTTCTTCCATAATTTGAACGTAAACTTTATTGCCTGCTTCGTCTGTCTGTGGAATTTTTGTGATCAATGCTCCGTTTTTTAACTCTTCGGTCATTGAGCCTACAAAATTATCCATGCCAGTTAAGGTTCTGATATCAAATGACCCAACGCCAACAGGAAAAACTTTTGTGATTTGGTTTTCTCTGTCAGTTAAAATCAATTTTCGATCAGAAATGTCAGTGTTTACTTGAAAATAGGTTTGCTTCAAAGGAATATCTTTGACGATTTTTACGACTTGAACACGCTCGATATTATCGATAGGTGTTTTAGAAGCATCTGTTTGAACTACAAGTTTTCTAAAATAATATTGGTCCTCTGGATTTGTAGATCTTAGACGATCATGAATGAATAAAATGATTTGGGCTTGATAAACGCCTTCAGAAATTTGACGAACAGAATTAGGCCCATCAAATTCTACTGAAAAAATTGTATCGTTTCTTGACCAACCTTTTTGATCAGTCACATAAAAATTTTCATTTTCAGAATAGCCGTCAGGTCCTATGGCCCCAGCACGACTTAGTTCAATGTTTGGATTTGTTGTCAGTTTATAATTTGAATCACAATAATTTAAATCAGGCTTTGATGAACTATTAAGCGGAGCAATAAATAAACATGGTCTATTTTCTATAGCGACTTGAATCGTATGGGTTGGAAGATCATTAAAAGTTCCGAACTGCATATGGTCACGCAAATCAATGTTATAGTATGGACCTGAATATTCTGCGGAAGCACTATGGATTACTGTCAAAAGACTAAACACTAGTAATAAATTTAGACGCAATAGACTCATAGAATGGACCCCTTTCGATGTTATTATAAAGGAATCACTTTTCGTGCCAGCTCTTCAAAGACACAAAAATTTGTAGTTTAAAATTAGTTTATGGATTGAAAAGAAATTAGCTTAAGTTAAGCTCCATCATCATCTTTTGAATTTCTAATTCAACAATTTTGGTACACGCAAAAATAAAGTTCAAACTTGTTTTCGATCTTGCTGAAGCTTTTGTACTGCCTTCTAGAATAAATGATTCGTCACCTTCACCATTTGTACAAAAATTAATTGCGTCCTTCTTTAATTTTTTAATCCCAGCTAGTTTTTCATCCTTATCGTCTATCATCAATTGGCGCATACGATTTATATTTCGAACGTATTGAAAGCCAATAGTACCACCCATTAAACAGTCTGATCTTTCAGTGGCAACTTTGCAAATTTCGTTTATTTGATTGAAATCAATTTCTGTTGTTGTGCTGGCAGATCTATTTGCAGAGCTTCGATTTGGAGCAGGGGCTACAGAGCTACTGCCACCATTAGAGTCTGCAACTTCAGATCGTAAGGTAAACGAACATGTGAAGATTAATGCAAAACAAAAAAAAAGACAAAATTTAGGAAAGCGAACGTTCATTATTTAATCCTATCACTTATTCTGAAAAAGGCTCTTGGACAAATGTCTAAGCCTTGAGGGGCTTCGTCTAAATATCATATTGATACAATTATTTTTTTTGGTATATATAGGAATGCACTTTGATAAGCAAAAATGTAAAGAACTCTTAATCTTAGCTTGGCCACTTATAATCGCAAATGGCTTTTGGAATCTACAACTAACAATTGATAGAATTTATTTAGGTGCATTTTCTACAGAAGCTCTTGGGGCATCTATGGCTGTTATGAGTATTTTTTGGACCCCAATGGCTTTACTTCAACAGACGGGAAGTTATGTGACCACCTTTGTGGCGCAATATTTAGGATCAAAGAATGAAGATATGGTTGGTCCTGCTTTGTGGCAATCTTGCTATTTAAGTATTTTGGGTGGACTTTTATTTCTATTATTTATTTTTATTTCTGAGCCATTTTTTAGGTTCATTGGCCATTCACCTTTGGTGCAAAAATATGAAGTTGAATATTTTAATGCCATTTGTTTTTCAGCATTACCAATGGCATTAGTTGCAAGTCTAAGTGGGTATTTTACTGGTATCGCAAAAACACAGATGGTGATGTGGGTAAATGGTGTCGGCTTAATTGCCAATATAATTTTGGATTATGTTCTTATTTTTGGAAATTGGGGTTTTAAAGCTTACGGAGTTCCAGGTGCGGGTTATGCCACTGTGATCGCAAATTTTGTTTCTGTATTCTTTGCCTTAGGTGTTATTTTTTATTCGAAGGACAGTGTAAAATATAAAATTAAATCTTCTTTTAAATTTAATAAAGACTTGATGTATAAGTACTTAAAATATGGATTACCTAGTGGACTTCAATGGTCCTTAGAAGGTCTCGCATTTACTGTTTTTTTGATTTTGATTGGTCGTTTCGTGAACGGTGAAGCTGCACTTGCCAGTAGTAGTATAGCCGTCACGGTCATGATGCTTTCCGTGATGCCGGCGATCGGTGTGGCTCAATCAGTTATGGTAAAAGTGGGTCATCACTTAGGCGAAAAAGATCCAGAATCTGCGAAAGCCTACACGTGGGCTGGGGTACAACTATCGGCACTTTATATGTGTACCGCAGGTTTAAGTTTTTTTATTTTTCCAGAATTTTATATGAACTGGTTTAAGAATGAAAGTAATCCAGTTTTATGGGCCCAAGTTACCCAAGTTGCTCCTGTGATATTGATGATGGTCGGAGTGTTCACAACTTTTGATAGTCTTTATCTTAATTTGTCTTTTGCCTTGAAAGGCGCTGGGGACACAAGGTTCGTATCCTTAGTCGCTTTGTTCATGCCTTGGCCAATAATGGTTTTACCAACATTTTTTTTAACTGATAATCCACAAGCCGTGTATATAGCTTGGGGCTTTGCTACAGTTTATATTGCAGCAACAGCTTTAACTATTTTCTTAAGGTTTAAAGGTGGTAAGTGGATGAAGATGAGTGTGATTAATTAAATTTTTGTCAAAAAAATGATGAATATATTTTTGAAAATAAATTTAAACGGACGGTTAGTTAAGTTTTTTTCGCAAAAGAATTTCAAGTTCTTTTTTAGAATTAAATTCGGTTCCAAAAATATCAAAGCCAGATTTTAAATTTAGCAGCAACATTTTCTTCCATTGATTTGTAGTTTTGGCTTCGATGAATTTAAAGCCCATGGTTTCACACCATTTGTGTTGCTTTCTTAATAGTTCGTAACCTACACCTAAGCCTCTGTATTCTGGGTGAACAGCCCCAAGCCAGCTGTAAAATACTTCGTTTGATCTTTCATATCCTATTTTAAAACCGATGATTTTTGCATCATTCTCGGGTGAGCTCTCTGAGGCTACAAGAATTAAAACATTATTTTTATCTTTAAGCTTGTCAGTGAATTCATCGCTAGATTTTACGTCAATTTTACTGGTCATTGAACTGTCGTTAAAATTTGCAAATATGGATTTTGCTAGACTATTTAAATTCTTTTTTAGGTTGTCATCCAGTTCGTTGTAAATTTGATAATTTAAAAGAACGGGCTCAAATCTTGGTACTTTAATCCCGTCCACTTCAGTCTTCCCAAAAAACATATCCTTGGGCCGAACCCAGACATCAGACTCAGAGTTTTTATAAAGTGTCCTGTATAGGACTAAATCCTCTAAGGTTTCACTGTGTTTGACCAAACCAATGAATTTATACAGTTTCTTTTTATAATGTCGGTAAAGATGTTGTGTCGTAAATTCCATTCTTTAGCTTAACATTAATGCTTTCTATTTTACAGATTAAAACCGACGTTTGTGTTTATGGATTAATTTTTACAACTTCAAAAGAATTCACCGGATGATCTATAATTCCCTGGGGTGAATATACATAAGTGTGACCACCAAGAATGCCTAATGACGAACTAGAAAGTTCAACCACTTGTGGAAACCCTTTGTTTTCATTCAGGTAAACTCCAGAATGAGTCCATTCGTTCTTTGTGACATCGAAAATATAAACATCATCCACGTAATCCAAATCAAAAGTTTTTAAATCCCTTAATATCATTCCACCAATTAAATAAATGTTATTGTTGATAACTCCTGCTCCGGGGGCAAAAGTTGCAAAAGGCAATGGAGCTTTTTCAACCCATGAATTTAATGTTGGATTAAATACAGTCACATTATCCACCCAATCAAAGTGATTAGCACCTTGCCCGATTCCCCCAAGTAAATAAATTTCATCATTCTGTACAACTGCCGTAAAAGCACGTCGTAGAGGTGATGGCAGTTGGCTTTGTGATACAGATACGGTTTCAGTGGTTAAATCAAAGACATCAATTTCGGAATGAAATCTACCCTCTTTGTCGTTTTCAAACTTAGGTGTGCTGTCCCAGCCGCCAATCAAATAGACTTTACTATTTACCACAGCAAGGGCATTCGAAGAACGTACTCTGGGAAGCTTGATGGGTAAAGTTTCCCACTTTGCTTGTTGGATGTTGTACCTTTCAATTGTGTCAATCGACTTCCACTTTGGTTTATGCTGATCACTAAATGTGAATCCGCCAAAAATATAAATATAATTATCAAAAGCAGCCATCTGAAATCCATGAATAGCGTGTGGAATCTCAGGAAGCGTCGTCCAAGTTTTTGCTTTGATATCGTAAGCTTGAAAAATATTTAAAAAAGATTCCTTAGGATAAGTGTGTTCAGGTCCTTGATGACCACCGGCGATGTATACAAGCCCATTATGCGTCACCGATCCAAAAGAGGACCTTTCGGGTTGCGGGAAGGACTCTAGATTTTGTTTTTGTAAGTCACTAGAGGCGGCAAATGAAGGCACATACTCGGCAACATTTTTATCATTTAAAAAAACTTTGGGCGCTTCAAGCGAAACTGACTTCAATGCAGTAGAAGGTAAATAATAAAGATCTATACCCATGTTTTGGCCTTCCGAAACTGCAGGTGTGAATCGCGTAAAGTAAATTTCGTTATTGTCCCTAAACGAAGGTGTAAATTCCATTTCAGTATCATTTGTAAGTTGTTTTTTAGTTTTCGTCCAAAGATCAAAACTAAAAATATCCCATTGGTCACTATCTTGGCTGACGTACGCCACATATCTGTCGTCCGCTGAAATAGAGGGAAACATGGCATGTTTAGTCTGGTCGGTAAGTTCAGTTTCTTCTAACGTTCGGGTATTAAATAAAATTAATTGTTTAGGTGCTTTTTTGTTATTTTTATCTTGAGTCCGGTGATAAATAATAAAAGATCCATCTGACGAAACTGCAGGCGCAAATCCATCAGATTCACTTTCGATAACCTGTGCTTTAGGTTCGTAAACATGTATTGTTTTGCCATTTACCTGTTGCATGGCCTTAGGACCTAAAAGTCGTTCAGCTAAAACATCAACATAGTAAATGTTCTGCTTATTCGTTTTAGGATTCGGTCCGCTATAAGCTAAAAAATTTTCGTTTCCAGAAAACTCGACATGGATATATTGATTGCCTTTTGGGGACCAAACTTCCGTCACGTTATTCATCAAATCCTGAACAACAATTTCAAGCGCAGTTTGACCGCCTTGTTGAATTTTACCTCGTGAGTATGCAAGGTACTGTCCTGACGTGCTAAGTTCGGGGTGGTAGGTGTCCTCATTAGGATCTGAAATAATCTTTTGGTTTTGACCGTCTTGATCCGCTAAAATGATCAAACGCTGGGATTCGGTTTCTTTTTGAAAAGTCATTTGTGCAAAAGCGAATTGTGATATTAACATTATGGCTTTGATTAAATTTAAAATCATATAAAGTTCCTTAGATGAAAAAACTACTGACCCCATTTACGCAATGATTATTACTTTTATCCATCAGATTTTGCTGATGGTGCAGAAAGGCATTCTTTGTCACTTTGTGTTCATTTCCGATCTTGAAAGTAAAGTTTATACAATCTTATAAAAGGTATGATTCTGGACACATTAGTTGCTATCTCTAAATGAACATCAGCCCCTAATTCAATTTAAGGTTTTTTATGAACAAAAAATGTTACTTTTTAGTGTTAATCTTTTTCATTGGGTTTAACTCGTATGCTTCACAACTTAAAAATCCTTATATTTATGAAGTTAAAAAAGACGATCAAATATCTTATGTTTTTGGCTCACTTCATCTTGGCTTTAGTGTTTCAGATTTGACGTCGTGGGTTAATGAATTGCACAAAAGGGCAAAAATCCATAGTTACGAAATAGATTTTGGAGCTGGGGAATCTCTTGAAGATTACAAGTTTGCGCAGGAACTATTTCTAAACCCAGATTCAGAATACGTTAAAAATTATATATCGAAAATGGAAAAAGAGGGCTTGCCCTTGGCTTCGCATGAGATTGAAAGACTGGTTGAAATAGGATTTCCTCGATTCTTAGCTCAAAACATGACAGATAAAGCTGAATGCACTTTTTTGGTTTTCTATGATCAAATATTTCTTAAAGCTTACCGCTCTTTGGATCATGATTTCGCTAATCGAAGTCTTCTTATGGGAAAAAAAACTGTTCCCCTTGAAAACGAAGAAATTCGCGAAGCCGCAGATCAGTTAGTTGGTGGTAGTGAAGAATGTCTAATTAAAGATTTGATTTGGGAAGAAGACGTCTTGACCATGGTTAGGGATATACAAGCCGAAGACGGACTGTTCGAGCATTATCTGGACGGATTCGAAAGTACCCAATATCCAGACAAAACGGAGTTAGATCTTTTTTACCGAAACAAACAATGGATTCCTGTGCTAAAAAAAATGTTCGATGAAGGTGACGCTTTTGTTGTTTTCGGAGTGGGTCATTTGTTTGGTGAAGAGGGAATAATTTCCCTACTAAAAAAAGAGGGTTACAGAGTGCAAAGAGTTTCGAAAAACCCATTAGAAGGATCGGAAGCTATTCCGCCAGCATTTAGACCTTATAGATAAGTATTTCTCCTAAAATCTTCTCTGCCCTTGACCGGGCGCTAGCCTTTTTATTAAGCAAAATGTTCGCTCGCGAATTAGCCGATTTTTTTTGTGTCATGGATAGGCTTTCAGATTGAATTCCCCTACGATATTCCTTTGTTTAAAATGGGAGATCAATTGGAAGATTTGTTAAAACTAAAATACGACATTAAATCGTCTTTAGTTGTATTTTTAGTGGCCTTACCGCTTTGCTTAGGAATTTCCTTAGCCTCGGGGGCGCCCTTATTTTCAGGAATTCTTGCCGGCGTTATAGGTGGGATCGTCGTAGGACTTGTTAGTAATTCTACAACAAGTGTATCAGGTCCGGCAGCTGGGTTGGCCGTCATTGTACTTGGTGCCATCCAAACTCTTGGTGATTTTCAAACATTTGCAGTTGCCGTTTTTTTAGCTGGGGTTATTCAAGTAATCTTTGGATTAGTTAAAGCCGGACGGTTGGGAGAGTACTTCCCAAACTCAGTCATTAAAGGAATGTTGGCTGCGATAGGTATTATTTTAATTCTAAAACAGATTCCCCATGCAGTGGGTTTTGATGTTGATTACATGGGGGACGAAAGCTTTTTCCAGAAAGATGGCGAAAATACGTTTTCGGAAATTTTTAAATCATTTAAATATTTAAATTTAAGCGCAGTGATCATTTCGTTTTTGTCCCTTTGTATTTTAATTTTTTGGGACAAAATGGTGAAAGAAAAGAAGTATGTTTTTTTTAACACAGTCCCAGCGCCCCTTTTAGTTGTAGTCGTTGGTGTGCTTCTTAATGAATTTATTCTTACTAAGTTTTTTGGTTCAAGATTAGATGGAACTCATCTTGTGGATTTACCAGTCACAGGTGGCGTAGCTTCTTTTTTATCGGAAATTAATTGGCCTAATTGGAGTGGCTTAGCACAGTTTAATGTTTACAAAGTGGCAATAACGTTGGCGATAGTAGCTTCCTTAGAATCCATGTTAAGTATTGAAGCCGTAGATAAAATTGATCCCCGTAAACATGTCACTAACAAAAATCGCGAGTTCATTGCACAAGGTATCGGGAATATGACTTCGGGTTTAGTAGGTGGCTTGCCTGTGACTTCAGTTATTGTAAGATCGTCTGCAAACATAAACTCTGGTGCTGTTTCAAGGTTTTCGACCATCTTACATGGCTTCTGGCTTTTAATTTCGGTCATCTTTTTTTGTACTTGGTTAGAGCTAATACCACTTGCAACTTTAGCGGCGCTTCTTATTTTTGTTGGATTTAAATTAAGTTCACCAACTTTGTTTCGTCAAACGGCAAAGCTTGGTAAAGCACAACTGATACCGTTTTTAATAACAATCTTTGCAATTTTATTTACAGATTTACTCACTGGTATTTTTATCGGAATTATTTCGGGTTTTGTTTTCGTGATCAATTCCAACATGCAAAAAACTGTCGTGGTTGTGAACGAAGGTCCCGATTACTTAATTCGGTTTATGAAAGACACGTCTTTCATGAACAAACCTCAAGTGAATTTAATCTTAGCAGGAATCCCCAAGGGATCTAATGTCATTATCGACGGATCCAACCACGTCTATATCGATAATGACATCATCGTGTTGATCCAAGATTTCCTTGAGGTGGCAAGAGAAAGGAAAATTAATTGTGACATCATCAGATCCAACTTCGCCATGAATCCATTTTTTAAGGAGGGTTATGAAGCTTCTTAGGCTTTTGCTTCTTGAAAATAAAGCATGGGCCCGAGGACAGACAGAGCTTGACCCCACTTATTTTGAAAATATGTCGAAAACACAAAATCCAGAAATCCTTTGGATAGGGTGCTCGGATTCCAGAGTGCCGCCGGATGAAGTGATCAATACAAAACCTGGAAGTTTATTTGTTCATCGAAACATCGCGAACTTAGTTTACGAAGACGATGAGAATCTAATGAGCGTTATAGAGTACGCCGTCAAATTTTTAAAAGTTAAATACATCATTGTTTGTGGTCATTATAACTGCGGCGGAGTTAAAGCCGCATTAGATAGTATTGAAAACCCAAGACTAAAAAATTGGACCAGAATGATTAGTGATTTGATCATGAAATCCAACGGGGATAAGGATCTAAACTCGATGGTCGAACGCAATGTTATTCACCAAGTGGAAAATTTATCTAAACTCGCGGCAATCACTGATGCCTGGAACAATAAGCAAGAACTAAAAATTGTAGGTTGGGTATACGATTTAGAAGTTGGATTGATTAAAGAACTAAAAGTTCTAGATCGTGAAATTAAATAAGGAAAATAAAACTTAAAAAAAATTTAGGATAAAAAATTAACTGATAAGATTAATTATGTGGGGTTAAATATTTCTTTTATTTAGGGGGCTAAATTGAAAAATAAATTTATTTTTACATTAGTATTATGTTTTCAAGTTTCTACGTTCGCGAACACAGAAATTTGCGTCGTCGGGGATACAGGAACGGGGACAGATAAACAATACAAAGTGGCAGAAGCCATGTACAAGTCTGGCTGTAAGACAATACTTCATACAGGCGATGTCATCTATGAGCGTGGAGTTAAATCAGAAACAGACTTCCAATGGAAGTCCAAGTTCGAAGATCCGAATGCAACACTCATTCAAAGTGGCGCTGAGTTTTACATGTCTATGGGAAACCACGATCATGCAGCAGGAAAAAAAGAAAAAATTGCTGCTATCCATAAAGCCTATGCTGATAAAAACTTCTTCTATAAATTTTTTGGCCTATACTATAACTTTAAGATTGGAAGCGCTTGTTTTTGGGCTGTGGACACTGACAGTTTTGACGTAGACCAACAAAACAGTGTGTCGGCTTCAATGTCGAAAGCCACGGACTGCGATTGGAAAATTGTGTTTGGACACCACCCGATCATTTCTTCTGGGCAACACGGAGATTCGAAACCGAAAGGTTTTCTTCGAAAAAGATTAGCGCCAATTTTAACGGACCATGCCGACATATACTTTTCGGGTCATGATCATAATCTAGCAGACGAAGGATTTTATCCTAACGCTCAAGGTTTTAGACAATTAATTTCCGGAGCTGGCGCTAAACTTCGCGATGTAAAAAAGTGTTCGCAAACAGGTTGTGTATTTGCAGAATCCAAACTTGGGTTTGTTAAAGCGCAGATTAAATCTGACTCAATTAATGTGGACTACTTTGATGTGGATTTAAATTTGTTACATACCTTAGAACTCAAAAAGTAAATTTAAAAATGTTTAACAAAACAATAGGACCTTATGCCACATTTGATATTAGAGCACTCAGAGAAGCTGACTTTAAAAACTGATATGCCAGCTTTGATTCATGATCTGCATTACACATTTGCAAAACAAGAAACTGTCAAACTTGAAGCTGTGAAGACAAGATCTTATTGCACGTTCAATAATATTGTGGGTGATGGCTCAAAGCCAGAGCATGTTTTCCTAAGGATTTTTATGCTGAAGGGAAGGTCGGAAGATTTAAAAACTAAATTTACATACGTGCTTTTAGAAACACTAAAGAAGCACTTAGACCCAAGCAAATGTTGTTTATGCATCGAGCTTTGTGAACTTCAGCACTACTACACTGAAAGATAAGTCATGATACTTTCGATCATCATTCCAACGTATAACGAATTGGGTTTAGGATATCTTAAACAAACTTTAGACATGTACAGCTCTTACCCTGGCGTAGAAGTGATTTGTGTAGACGGCGGTAGCCAAGACGGAACTATTGATTTAATCCAGCAAACAAAAGTAAAATTAATTCACTCTGGAAATCTAAAAGATAAAATTAAAATCGAAAGTGGGTTAGCGGACTTTGAAGATTTTAGTTTAAGAAGCCAACGCTTAAACATTGGATTTAGAGTTTCCAAAGGAAAAATTATTTTATTTTATCATCCCAAAAGTCTCTTAGATATTGAGGGTGTAAAATTTTTGTTACTGAATTATGAAAAATTGTCTTGGGGTGGATTTACTTCAAATTTTGACAGAGAGCATTTTTTATTAAAATTTTCATCTTGGTATTCGAATCAAATTTCTTTTAGGAAAAAGGGACTAGTCACTTTAGACCACTGCATTTTTGCAAATCGAAATTTTCTAATGAAAGTCCAAAAACCCATTTGGCCAGAAGTAGAATTTTTTGAAGACATTGATTTAAGTTTGAAATTACAAAAAATTAAGAAGCCAGAAATATTACCCTTCACAGTAACAACCTCTGCTGTCGTTTTTAAAAGAAACGGCGTCTACAAACAATCAATGATGAACCAATTTTTTAAACTCGCTTACCATTTGAACATCGATAGAAAGAAAATAAGCGATTGGTATGAAAATATTGGCTCAACAACAAGTATTGATGAATAATTTTTAGAATTTGTGCTAAAATTATAAATCACAAAATAATTCGAATCGGCGAAAATATTGCTCAATGCCGTATAAATTAAAAAAATAAACACAAAGGAGTTTGCCTTGAAAGTTAAAGCTGCAGTTGCTTGGGGCCCGGGTGAAAAACTTAAAATTGAAGAAGTTGATTTAGAACTTCCAAAAAAAGGTGAAGTTCTTGTTAAAATGATTGCAACAGGTGTTTGTCACACGGACGCTTACACGCTTTCAGGTGCTGATCCCGAGGGGATATTCCCGGTTATTCTAGGCCACGAAGGTGGTGGAATTGTTGAAGCCATTGGCGATGGTGTGTCGTCTTTAAAAGTCGGTGACCATGTCATCCCCCTATACACTCCAGAGTGTCGCGAGTGTAAATTTTGTTTGTCTGGCAAAACAAATCTATGTCAAAGAATTCGAGAGACTCAAGGTAAAGGCTTAATGCCTGATGGAACTTCAAGATTTTCGAAAGACGGTCAACCGATTTACCATTACATGGGTACATCAACATTCGCTGAGTACACAGTTGTCCCAGAAATTTCGTTAGCAAAAGTAAATCCTAAAGCACCACTTGATAAAGTCTGTCTGTTGGGTTGTGGAGTCACAACGGGTATCGGTGCGGTATTAAATACTGCGAAAGTTAAGAAGGGTGATTCGGTGGCTGTCTTTGGACTAGGTGGAATCGGCCTTTCTGTGATCCAAGGTGCTAAGATGGTCGGAGCCGGTCGAATTATCGCTGTTGATATCAATGAAGATAAGTTCACGATGGCTGAAAAATTTGGGGCCACCGATTTCATTAATCCTACTAAATATAAAAAGCCCATTCAACAAGTGATCGTCGACATGACCGAAGGTGGAGTTGATTTTTCTTTTGAATGTATTGGTAAAGTAGATTTAATGCGTGCAGCTTTAGAGTGCTGTCATAAAGGTTGGGGCGAATCGATCATCATTGGAGTTGCAGGTGCTGGCGAAGAAATCCGTACACGACCGTTTCAATTAGTCACGGGTAGAGTTTGGCGTGGTAGTGCATTTGGCGGTGTGAAAGGCCGAACAGAACTTCCTTCTTATGTTGATAAATACATGTCTGGCGAAATTAACTTAGATGATTTAGTGACATTTACGATGCCGCTTTCAGAAATCAACACCGCGTTTGATTATATGCACGAGGGCAAAAGTATTCGAACAGTCATCGATTTTACTGCAGAGTAGATATGGAAATCACTCAATTGAAAAAACATAAAAGTTTTTCGGGCGACACCTGTTTTTATAGCCACATGTCCAAAGTGACTCAAACCCAAATGAAGTTTTCATGTCACTTTGCAAGCCAAAATTTAAAAGCTGATCATTGTATCATTTGGCTATCTGGACTGACCTGCACAGATGAAAACTTTATCACCAAAGCTGGTGCACAAAAGTATTTTGAAAACACAAACGCTATGATCCTATGTCCTGACACTTCTCCAAGAGGTTTAAATCTTCCCAATGAACATGACAGTTACGATTTCGGATCTGGCGCAGGGTTTTACTTAAACGCCACTACACCCGGTTATAAAGATCATTACAAAATGTACGATTACGTTGTTAAAGAGCTGACCGAACTGGCTCAAAAAAACTTTGGCGTAAAGACATTTTCAATCATGGGTCATTCCATGGGCGGCCACGGAGCTTTAGTGATCGGCTTAAGAGAACAAAAATTATTCACGAAAGTTTCCGCATTTTCACCTATTGTAAACCCAGTTCAAACATCATGGGGCGACCGTGCCTTTAAGGGCTATCTTACAGATCCCAAAGATTGGAATAACTATGATGCCACCGAACTTCTAAAAACAGGTCACAAGCGCAAAGATATGATCTTAATCGAACAAGGCCTATCCGACGAATTTCTTGAAACCAACTTAAAAACAAATAATTTCGTCGAAGCCGCCAAAGACAATGGCCAAGCTTGCAAGGTCAATTACAGGGAAGGCTATGATCACAGTTACTACTTCATCTCCACTTTCATAAAAGACCACATCGCTTTCCACCTGTCGTGATCTGCGAATAGGATTAAAAATATTCCCAAGAACTTTTTTTTAATCCTATTCGCAGGAATATAAGCCAATGTTAGATGTGACTCCATTTTTTGTGACGGTTGCGTTTTCACAACCGTTGAAAGTGATCTGGCCGGTGGTGTTGATTGAACCGAAGATTTCTATGTTGATGCTTCCAGAAACTGGGTAACAGCAAGTGTCTTCGAATGTTAATGAATTTGGTTCAAGGGCTACGGTGAAGTTTCTGATGTTGTGGGCGACTTCAAGTCTCCCGCCGCTGATTTGTCGACTTGCTCTTGCGATTGCTGATATTCCGACGGGTGTGATTGTTCGGATTGAAATATCATATGCACTTCTTCCGCCAACTGTTGTGCGTGTGCGGTGCTTGCCTAAAACTTCCATTTCGAACGAGTTGTTAGAAAGTCGAGTTAAAGTTCCGCCACCACCATAAGTGATATTGTTGTAGTCAGTCCGTAAATCAGAAGTTGATGTGATGACTGCGCCCCAAGGCGTAGTGCGTGTGAATTCGAAAGTTCGGGTTACTGAATCTCCTGTGCTGTCCAAAAGACAATTTGTTTCGTCATTGAAGTCTAAGTTTACAAATCCATTAACAACTTGGTCAGTACCTGGAATGGTACACTGATCATAAATTAAATTTTTGTCCCCAGCGCTACAAGTAAGACTTCCTGGTCGGCCAGTGCAATCTGCAGCGTGAGCTTTTAAAATATTCATTGAGTTTAGAAATAGTTCTAAAGGTGATTTTTGACGATTATTATAATGTCTTGCTAAGCTTTCATTTTCTACATCATCTGCAACTTCACTAAAGGCAGTAACACCAGCTTCTATGACGTCTAAAGTTTGATCCCCAATAAGTTCATCTTTTTTACAACCAAATAAACCGCTTAAAGAAATCAATAATATTAGTATTAGATATTTATTCATACTTTCCTCTGAAGATTAAATTTTAAATCTTATCGCTAGGTTTGGGGAACAAAGCCTTATTTTATATAAGATTAGTTTAGTGCGAAGAGGAATGGTCTTAAAAGTCCATTTTTTTTAAACTGGTCCATCATCAAAAGTTTATATGGAAAGATCTATCTTAAGTGCAAGCTACACATATTATTTTGATTTTCAGTATGTAGGCGTGATCGAATTAATCTGGCATAAGCCACAATATTTTTAATTAGTCTAAAGCCTAGGTTCGAAAACTCTTCATCCTTCGAAATTTCATGGGGAAATTCAGGATGAAATTGTACAGAAATACCACGACCATTATGCATTTGAAGGGCTTCGACGCCCGAAGTTTCGTGTTGAGCAACCACGTGTGATTCAGCATGTTGATGTGGTGAAACGGCTTGGTGATGGATGCTATTAACTTTTAAAACCATCCCGCTTTCATCATTTTTAATTCCGGTTAATCGCGCCAGAAGTGAACCGGTTTCTACATAAATATGGTGCCATGTTTGTTTTTCAGTGATCGACCCACCCATTTTGTTTACGTGATCATGAGTTGTTCCCACACCCGAAGATGACAAATCTTCAACAACAGTGTGCCCGTCAGCAATAGCGCCGATTTGATGACCTCGGCAAATTCCAAAAAATAACCCGTGTCCAAATCTTTTAAAAACTTTGATCAATTCTAATTCCGAAATATCTCGACGAAAAATAGTTTTAGATCCGTTTCGTCTAGCTCGACCGGAAAGTTCTTCTGACACATCTTCGCCGCCCAAGGCCACTAAGAGATTAAAAGCAATCGCAATTTTATTTCTAAATTCTTCGGCTTGCTCTGAAGTTAAACCAATGTCTGCAGACAAACCAACCACGTAAGAATCAGCACCTGCGCTGGAAAATCTTTTAATATTTCGTTGTATTCGCTCGCCACTTTCAGAAATATCTTCGAACTGATTGGCAATAAATAGAAGTCTTGGTCTTGTCGTATCAGAAGGTATTGCTAGTTTATAAGCTTCAAAGATCGAACGCATTAAACCTACAGGGGCAGCAATCTTTTTTAAATCTGGATCTTTATAGACTTGGCCAACGTATCTATCTATGGCCTTTTTTGCGGCTTCATTATTAACAAGAGGTAAAATGACCCTAGGCGAGTTTTCAGTGCTTTTCCAAACTAAAAGATCAA
>JANODG010000062.1:0-2223 GCA_031412575.1 Bdellovibrionales bacterium | reverse complement strand
GGGCTGGGCGACGGTGCGTTCGGCCGATGGCTGGCAGACTTCCACACAGCGGACGGGGACCACCTTGCCGCTGCGCTCATCGACCTGTCTCACCCGTAGCCACCAGAAAGGCACGCCGATGCCGACCGAAGCCGAACGGGACTCACACGTAGCTGCCCTCCGCTCCGCCGCCGAATGGATGGAAGCCCTCGACCTGGACGCTCCGCCGCCGGACCCTCCCCCGCCCGGCAACAAAGTGGTGGACGTCGTGGTAACCCCTGGCGAACGGTCCCTGACCGTCACCTGGGCCAGCCCGCTGGGCACGACCGCAGTCCTGCTCGCATGGGGGAACGGGTCGGGCTTCGTGTCCAGCTCCGGTCTGCTCCCCGCCGGCACGACCAGCTACACGATCCCCAACCTTCGCCCCGTCCCCCACGTTGTCGACATCCTGCTGTCCCAACGTGACGACCTCACCCTCGACCCGGCATCGAAGGTGTCCGTCCCCGGTGAGCCCCTGCCCGGCCCGGTCGCCCCCGGTGGATGGCCGTCGTCAGGCGCATGGGACGAGAAGCAACTGTGGGTGCTGGCTCGTGCCGGTGCGCCTGACGACGGGCTGGAGGTGGTGGAATCCCAAGCTGACCTCGCTCGCCTGCGCCTGCCCGGCAACTGGAACACGCCCAACCGCTTCTGGGACCTACCCGCCGGCTTGGGCGAGACGACGTTCACCGGGCTCGACGTGCGAGGCGAGCTGTACGTGCGAGGCCGGTGCCCTCACCTGCAATCGGTGAAGTCGATGGGCGTCCGGTTCGCTGCGCACAACGTCGCCAATGACGGCAAGGAGGTCCGGCTGACCGAGGTCGGGCTGACCAAACACCCGACGTTCCCGGTAGGCAACGGCTCGTTCAACTCTTGGGGGAGCCCGGTCCTGATCTTCGACCGATGCGACTTCTCCGGCCACGCTGACGGCATCCAGCACTCCGGGCGGCTCGTCTGCACCGAGTCCTACTTCCACGACCAGATTTACACGGCGACCACGCACAACGACTGGTGCCAGGGCTACGGCGGCTCGTCGGAACTGTTCGAGCGCTGCTACTTCCATGCCTCGCCGCCCAACCCGAACAACCAGAACGGGCTGATCCTCACGGACGGCCCGTCACCGGCCGGGGTGGACGTCGTGGACTCCATGCTGGTCGTGGAAGGGCAGCACCGTGGATCGTCGTGGGCGATCAACGCCTATATGGGCCCGTACCGGGTGCTGCGCTCGCTGGTCGCCGGGCGCACGGTGGGCCGCCAGCCGGTCACGTTCACCGAGTCCGAGCGGCGGTAATCCTCCAACGTGGTAGACGTTTCGCTTTACGTCTAGTAGAGTGATCTGCATGGAGCCCACCACGACACCCCACCTCACCGCCGCCACCGTGATCGTCGTATTCTGCGACGGCAAGAGCATGGCCGACCTGATCGACCCGCTCGACGTCCGCCAGGTGGAATCAGTGTCCGGCCGCCCCCGCTACGTCGGCGCCGAGGACGGGCCGCTCGACTTCGTGGTCACCGTGATCGCCACCGACGTCGGCACCGCCACACTGCGCATCACCTACGTGACCCACCTCTACGACCCGCCCGTCGAATGGATGACCGGCAACTTGTTTGCTGCCGTCGTCCGCTCCGTGATCGGGCTCGGGTCATGATCTGGACCGTTGCGCTCGCAGTGCTCGGCGTAGTCGTCTGGATAGTGGTGGGGGCCGCCCTTGGCCAGCTCTACCTCCACGCCACCAACGGGCGAGAATGGATGGACCGCTACCCGGACGGACTCGCCGAGTACGACGTCCGCTACTACGACCGCGTGATGGTTCTATGCACGCTCGGAGGGCCGGCGGTGGCACCGTTTGTCCTGCTCTGCGCAGCGACGACCGCCTACGTTGACCGTGGGAGCGACCGATGAGCCTCGCCGTCTACGTCGGGTTCCGGCTGTCCGAGCTTGGCTTGTACACGCTCACGTGGACGTCGGTCGGGTTCGGGCTGGGCATGGTCGTGTCCGCACGGGCCTTCCGGCGCCGGGGCGTCCGATGACCGACCAGGCAGACGGGCCCACCGGACGGGAAGTGCTCGTCGCCGTCCTCGCCACCTTGGGCACTCTCGTCTGCATCGCCGGCCTCGCTTACGGGGCGTTCGTCGTCTTGGCGTCCGAAGACGTGCCCGAACCGGCCAAGTCCGTAGCGGAGCTGGATCGCCGCAACCGGCCATGAG
>JANODG010000061.1:0-1623 GCA_031412575.1 Bdellovibrionales bacterium | reverse complement strand
ATTTTCATAAATTTCTTCCGCACGAAAGGAAAATGAGGCCGTTGATCCGCTGTGATGTTCAATCTCTATATCAAATTCTGATGTGTTTGTAATTTTCAGTAGACCCGCATGAGGATACAAGCTGTCGCTGTTATCCTTGATCACGCAAAGCTGCTTGGAGGCTAAGATTTCCACTAAAAAATCCTTCTTTTTAGATTGAGCCACCACTTCACGCTTCATGACACACTCATCAAAGTTTTTTTGATGACCTTGGCTTGAAAACAATAAAAAAAATGATTGTAAATATCCCACTTATAATTTCCACCTTTAGCTATTTAACATGATTATAAACTCAATTTATTTTAAAAACATCTATTTTTCGAATTTTATAATTTCCTTCTTAATAAATTTAAAGAAGTTATGTATGATTCAGTGATTAATTTTTTGTCCTCATTGATCTTAAAACTCAAAAGATCCGGAGCTTCGGTGGCACTTGATGTACCTATATTCTGAAAATGATACCTGTACTCGCGAAAATCTAAACCAACACCTTTTAAATTTTTAGAATCAAACTCTAACACAATAATTTTTTCATATTGTGTGTCCTCTTCGTTAGAAAAATCCGTTCCACTTTGTTCGTCAAAATAATTTTTATCCTCAAGCATACGCTCGACCCTTAATTTTGTTTTTTCTTCTTCAGTTAATGTGCTGTTCTCTATTTTTGTCAGAAGCTCTTTCAACGAAATCCATTGATTTATTGGGCTTAATCCGATTTTAAACACTTGAGTCCAACTTTTAGAATCTGGTTTTAGATTTAGATAGCCATGTGGATTCACAATTGTTGGTGGCATCCAATTAAATAAGGGCAATCCACCATTTTGTAATTCAAAAGCTTCTTTAATAAGCGCAGGTAACTTAATTTTAAACTTTTTTTCAACCGAAGAAATCTCTTTCTTTGAAATACCTTTTAGATCTTGTGATGTTAACTTCTTATTTTCATCTGCCCAAAACTCTTTTGACGTTGGTCCAAGTGGGCTTATAGCACTATCGCCAATAAAAGGTCTTTCCCATAAATTATCTATATTAAGTTTCTGATTGAAGAAATCACCTATTGTAGAAAACTCGATTACGTTTTCTGAATCTTGAGAGGCTGATAATTTATCTAAACTTTTAAAAAATAAAAGTTTAGGCTCAACACTTGTCGATGGATAATCAAGGATAAGCGCAGAGTTAAATTCTATGGATAGAATTAGCATTGTTTTAGAGTTTGGATATATCAGATTCCAATTTTCTGAAGGGTCTTCGAAATCAAGCATTTCTGAAACTTCAAAAAGGGAAATCAGCTTATCTGTGCTGAATAAGCTAGCTTTAGGAATTTTATAATCTATATTCCCATGATTAAATGACCCTTTCGCTAATTGTCCACCATTTGAATAAGAATAAAGTTTTTTTAAAATCACTGGGATTTTAACAGAATATTTAGTCTCTACTTTTTGCCAATCTGCATCCATTGCTACAGATGTGTTGGCTGTCCAGTTCCAAGTCCAATACTGGTTAAGTTCAGCAGAAGTTATGGTCTGTTTTAGGCTTGAAGGGCGATCGGGGTAATACTCTGCCCTGATGCTATTAAAAAATTCGTCAAAG
>JANODG010000060.1:0-3115 GCA_031412575.1 Bdellovibrionales bacterium | reverse complement strand
AGTTTGCGATAAGTCAAAATGCAAGAATTCCGAGGCCTGTGAATGGTGTTTACCAACTTGAGGATTATTTAGATATTCATCTTACAAGCGATGGTCCGATGAAGCTTCCACCTTACTTGCTTATGTTAAGAATTATGCGCGATCACGATCCAAACTTAAATGATCCTTCACGATCCTTTGGTTATGCACAGCAAACAATTTTTTCGATACTTTCTAAAATTGATGTTATTTTAGAATATCAAAAAATCTTATATATTTTAAACCGAGATATTTTAAAGTTAAAAGACTTTAGATTTGGTTCTGCAAAACTTTGGGATCAAGTGGGCACTTTAAAAGAAGCCCTTTCGGAGTTTCATTACTTAAAAAGAAATATAAGAAATCTTTACTCACCTTATTTTTCACAAGCGCAGTACGAAGCCATGATCACAAGCCAACAGCTGTCAGCAAGTGTGACCTATGAAGATCATCTGGTCAGTCAATTTGTGAATCATCGAACCGTTGAAGAGTCTGATCTTGCACAAAGATATCGAATTATAAAAAATTTAATTCGACTTGTAACTGCGTCTCAAAGTTTAGACGAGCTTAAAGAAGTGATGGCAAGTCAAATAGGTTTGGAACATTTCTTATATTAAAAAATAGAGCTGATAGGTCTATAAATTAAATAAAAGAGTTTCGGTGCCACCACGCTCATCGCGAATCACCGATATTACAGTAAGGGATGTTGGTGGAGTTTCTTCAATAAACTTCACGTTCTCAGAGACATTAGATTTCGCAAAATTAAGTTCCCCTGCAGAAATATACCATGCCACCTGAAATCTTTCGGTACGATTTTCCGTGATGTTATCCGTTGTGATGTAGTCATAATTTTCTTCTGTCGTGCTTAAGACTCTAAAAACATCATCCGTATTGGGAAGGGCCATGGCTCCACCATTAAGCTCGGCGGTGCTCGGAGTTGGGTTTCCGGGATTTAAATTTTTTGTAGATCGTGTAGAAGCTAAAATTCTTTTAAAGGCTTTGACCTCTTGGCCTGCAACATCAAAAGTGAAAATGATGATGTAACCGACACCATTGTTTTGATCGGTCGCACTTCTGCCCAATAAGATAGTTGCAGGAACAGTCACGGAAGCCGTAGCGGATGCAAGTCCAGTGAATAATCCTGGGGTGTCGTCATCTAAAGCGGTATCAATGTTGTAAATACCAGCCACACTCATAGGGTCGTGATCACAGCTGACTTCAGCCCCAAAAGCGATGCCGGGGTCTAAGCAGCTCACAGTTGTTCCAGAGATCAACCGCCCTGCGCCCTGAGGGTCAGAGAAAAAAACTTGAATATCAGACACTGAATCCCCAGGATTAACTTCAGGAGTAGCCGTTGTGATGGCTAAGATTCTAAAACCTTCAAGCAACTCGATTTTTTTAAATTCAGTTTCACCACACGACGATAGAATTAAAAAACCTAAACATAACAGATTAGTAATTTTGTCATTCATTAGAATTCCCCCTTAATACCAAAGGTCGGCAAAATTGGAAGACCCATAACCAGTTCTTTTTCAGAGTAATCATAAGCGTACTCAATCTGTTGAACGTTCTGTGTGTTAAGAACATTTTGAATATCTAAATATGCACTTAATATCCACTTATCATAAACAAACTTACGATCGATGCGGATATCCAACTGCTGATAATCTCTAAAACGTTCAGAATAGATGGTGCCCAGGGTGGGGATAAACACATCGTTATCACTATCAAATGTAGCGCCGACGACTGGAGTATAAGGAAGGCCCGACACAAATCTTAATCGACCGGAAAAAGTCCAAAACTGGTTATTGTAGGATCCAATTAAATTAAGATTGTGAGTCTGATCATTTTGCGACGGCTGAGTTCCAAAACCCGGAATTGTTCTTTCACTTTTTAAATAAGTATAAACAAATTGTGAAGACCATTGGCCTTTTCGATACTTGGCTTGAATTTCTGATCCATAAATAGTGCCCGTCCCAGAATTGGCGTAAATGTCTTCTATGTCCGAATAAACCAAATCTTTTAAATCTTTGTAGAAATAATTATTAGTGAATTGAAAACCGTTTAATGACCCATTTCTAAAATCTTTAGTAAAACCTAAATTATAGTGAGTTGCATTCGGGGACTTTAATTGGTCATTGCCATATTCTTTCAAAAGCTCTTGAGGCTGAGGCGCTTGAACGTATTTGCCTGCGGAAGCTCTTAGTAGTAAATCTGCGTTCCACTGATATCTAAGTTGAAGTCTGGGTTGAAGCTGGTTGTCCTTGTTGGAAGAAAAGTGATCAAATCTTAAGTTCGGAAGAAACGTCCACTTAGAATCCGAATGAAGTTTAAACTCTTGTCGTAGATAAACACCAATTTGTGAACGCTGAATTTGAGCGTCGAACTTACGTTCGTCACCCACTGAAAAAGGACTTGAAACTCCGCCCACAGAAGATCCCTGGGTGGGTAGATTTACAGACACCAAAGAATCATCCCATTGATTATCAAAACCAAAAAAAGTTTTATAATTTGGGTTCCATTCTGAGATGATTTCAGATCTGTGCGTCAATACATCAGAATTTAGTTCAAAATAGTTTGTTGAGAAGTTCAAAATAATTTTGTCTGTGCCAACTCCGAGTGAATGATCCATTTTATGTTTCGAAGACAATTGTGTTGTGATCTGAGGAATAATTCTAAAAAAGTCAGTTTTATTAAAAAGCTCTCCACGTAAAGCAGGATCATTATCAAATGGTTCGTTAGCTACTAACTCTAATTTATCTTTGCTGGCTAAAAACGTAATTTTAACATTACTTTTTTTATTGAGCTGTCTTTTGTAAATCGAAGTGAAGTCATAAAAAGTGGGTGCCGCAGTTAAAGAGGTGGATTCGTTCTCTTCGGCGAAGGCTGTTAAAACTTGGCCTACATAACTGTATCGACCGGCCACCAAAAAAGAAGATTTGTCATCGATAGGGCCTTCGATTAAACCCCCAGTATTTAGTAAATCAACGTAGGCCATTCCGTGTATGCGGTCTTCTTTAGGAGCTTTCGTAGTCAGTCCTATGATCCCACCGATGGCTCTTGAATACTCTGGACCGTAACCACTAGGCAACAAGTCCAC
>JANODG010000059.1:0-3450 GCA_031412575.1 Bdellovibrionales bacterium | reverse complement strand
TCGCACTAGCCGAAAATTCCGTAGGCGGAAATTCCTTTAGACCCGGCGACATCCACACCGCTGGCAACGGCATGACGGTGGAGATAGATAACACAGATGCTGAAGGTCGATTGGTTTTAGCCGACGCACTATCTTGGCTTTCAAAAGAAAAAAACATTCCAGAAACCGTCATCGACGTCGCCACTTTAACCGGAGCCATCAAAGTCGGCTTAGGCACTTACGTCGGCGGATTATTTTCAAACGATACAAAACTTAGCGAATCTTTATTCGAATCTTCAAAATTGACTGGGGATTTTGTCTGGCCAATGCCGATGCCGTACTGGACAGAAAGTGAAATGACAAAATCCGATGTCGCTGATCTCGTGAACTCGTCGCAATCAGGCTATGGAGGCGCCATCACGGCCGCCCAATTCCTAAAATTCTTTGTTCCCAAAAAATCCAAATGGGCCCACTTAGATATTTACGCTTGGGTTGACGGCAAAAAAGATGTCATTCGCCAAACCGGCGGGTCTGGCCAAGGCGTCATGCTCCTAATCAACTGGCTTGAAAAGCATTAAACAATTTTGAAAAATATACTCAATGTTATTTAGTAGTAAAAACTCCTGTGGTTTTTCTACAATTTTTTTGATTAACTATTTGCTTCCACTGAAAGTCCGTCATAAAAACTATCTCATGTCCACAGCAAGTTACATAAGAATTCACAAGAATAAAATTCTTCTTCGTTGGGAAAAGGTTTCACGCGAACTTATTGATCCTGCCAATGATAAATCCAGATCAGAAATAAGGGACCATTTGCCAGAACTTATAGATGCTCTGTGTGATGTTGTTGAAAGAGGGGTTTTTGAAAAGCCCCAAGAACTAGGTGAAATTCATGGTCGCCAAAGATTTTCATTCGGAGATTATACCCTATCAGAGGTTTTAAACGAATATTGGCTTTTAAAAAGAGTTCTCATTGAAGAACTTGAACAATTCGAACAAATTTACATTAAAGAATTTAGTCTGATCTCTAGATTTTTTGAATCAGCGGCAACGGTTGCAGCTGTTGAATTTGCGGAACTTCGCGAAGCCGAATTAAATCAATCCTCCAAAAATTTAGAGGCCAGCAACAATGATTTAGAGCGTTTTGCTGCTGTTGCAGCTCATGACCTTAAGTCGCCCACGGCCACGATTATTGGCTATGCTGATCTGATTTTGCAAAACTCTTTGATCCCCGAAGAAGAGATCTCCAAAGTAGACACAATTAAACGAATCGGCACGCGTATGATTGAATTGGTTGACCACCTTCTTGATTATTCTAGAATCGGAAAATCAAATGCAAAGAAAGAAGTATTTTCCTTATCCAAATCGGCAATCGAAGCAAAAGCCAATCTTTTTGAGTTAAACTCCACGCAAAAATATGAGGTTAGAATTAGTGTCCTTCCCGATTTCAATGGCTATGAACCTCTATTCACTCAGTTGTTCCAGAACTTAATCGAGAACAGTTTGAAGTTTAAGTCAGATATAAGGCCATGCTTGATCACCATCAGTGGCTCGGAAGAAGATGATCAAATAAAGATTTCTTTTAAGGACAACGGAATGGGCTTTGATTCAAGTTTGAATTTTGAGGTATTTGAGCCCTTCAAGCGTGGCGACAATATTAAAAACATTCATGGCAGCGGACTCGGATTAGCCACAGTTCAAAAGATTGTTGAACTTCATGGGGGCAAAATTTCAGCTCACGGACAAAAAGGTGAAGGGGTTGAATTCATCATCAAACTTCCCCGCGAGCTCGAAAAGCATTAAGCGACTTTAAAAGATAAACTCCATTTCATTTTCAATTCAAAACAAAGAACAATATTTTTTCTTTTAAACTGAGAATATTATCACGTTCTTTTTTCCTTATATAAATCCTTCGGCGAGTTCGGCTTGGCACGGAAGCTTGCTAACTTAATTTTAGCTGAACGAACGTTCATATATAAATAAATGTCGACACGCGCATCCATGCGCTCTGGCGCGAGTCGCCTTCGGCCACAAAAATCTTTGTACAGCCATATGCATGCCGTGGCCGTCGGCGAGCGCATCCTGCTCTCGCGAGGTCGACATTTATTTATATATGAACGTTCGTTCAGCTTAAATTAAGTTAATGCAAGCCCGTGGCCACGGCATGCGAAGCTGTACAGCCTCGCATGTGGCCGCCCAAACGGCATGTTTGGGCCGAAGGATTTATATAAGTAAAAAAAGAACATGATAATATTCTCAGTTTAAAAGAAAAAATATTGTTCTTTGTTTTGAATTGAAAATGAAATGGAGTTTATCTTTTAAAGTATCGCTTAATGCTTTTCTCGAACAGCGATGGAGTGTGGGTCGATAGCCAGACGCCGATGCGTTGGGTCCCAGAAGGGAAAAGGGTCTTTTGGTCATTTTTTATGGCGGTCCAAACTTGTTGGGCCCAGTCGTCGGCAGGAATGCTTTTTAGGAATGATAAATCCATGTGGTCGCCGTACTGATTGTAAATGTCGTCGTACATGTCGGTTTTTACACCTGGTGTGATTAGAAGTAGGGTTTTGACTCCTGTGTTATCAAGTTCCTGTCTCATAGAGTCTGTGAAAGCGACAAGACCAGCTTTAGAGGCAGCGTAAGTGCTCGCACAAGGCATGGACATTTTGCCGCTGACGCTGGCGTTGTTGACGATCATGCCGGTTTTTCTTTTGAGCATCGAAGGTAATAGTAGTCTTGTAAGCAGTATCGCTGCCGACAAGTTAACGCTGATCATTTTAAAGATTTTGTCGGGATCTTGTTCTTCTAACAGACCACCAGTTAATAGACCGGCATTATTGATCAGAATGTCTATTTCTATATTTTTTGCCTGAAGTTGATCGACTAGCTGCTGAACATTTTTTGGCTCGCTCAAATCATATTGAAGTTGGATCACGTCTTTGGCACCTAAGGTTTTTAATTCTTTTTCGATGGTGTCTGAACTTCGGCGTTGAACTAATATCAAAGTATTTTTATCTTTTGCCGCTTGTTTGGCGATCGCGTAACCTATTCCAGAAATTCCGCCAGTGATTAAAGTTATTTTATTCGATGTACTAAACATAGAGGTCACCTTTTTTGTAAAAGTAGAATTTAAGTAAAAAGTATGTGATTAAAAAAATAATTCCTGAAATCAAAGCATCTATAGTTAAGCTTTTCCAAATCGGTTCTTGGATTTTGGCGATCCCTATCTTTGATACAAAGTAATAGGTTCCAGGTAGTGAATAACACCCGAAAATAAAACAAACCGGAATATTTTTAAAAACGAAAGGCATTGTCCGTAAAGTCGAGGACATGAATAGCGCCCAAAGTAGAATCAGCCAAAGTGGCGCGAAGGGTTCGGATCCTCTGATGATTAATGTTCCCATGTAAGATTCTATACTTTGAAATAGCCATCCTAGAACCCCAAGGCACATCACTAAAACAAAAACTTTAAGT
>JANODG010000058.1:0-2072 GCA_031412575.1 Bdellovibrionales bacterium | reverse complement strand
ACAAATTTAAGGAAAGCCGTTCAGATGAACGGCTTTTTTGTTTTTAAGGACTTTAACGCCATTATAATTAGTATTTTGAGGATCTTGGGCGACAGGATATGTAAAACTAAAAAGCAACTGTAAAGTTTAAATACAAAAAATTCTGTAGAACTACATTAGAATTGTCTGCTCTGGGTCGCCTTCTTGCAAATAGAGCCTGTCGGCGAATTTTTTTAGCTTGTGAAATTGAGCTACATTAGTTTTGAACGGGGAGCTGGAGATGTTGGGACCAAAATTAATATTTTTTAATTTCATTTTTTTCATCATATTTTCGTCAAACTTAAATCAAGTTAAGGCCCAGTCTAATTGTGAGATTTTTTTAGCTTCAGACGCAAAGGCTTGGCAGGCACTTTCAAACACAGAACAAAATAAATTACGTAAAGAACAATTATTTAAACCTTCGCCTTCAGGCCAAATCGAAAGACGCCCAATTACGCTTACTTCCGGTCTACCCCAAGATACTTTGAATGGGGCTGATCCAATGGACGTAAAAATCGATTCGGCAGACCCTTCATTGATTATGCCGATCACCTACCCTAACGGGGTTACAAAATACAGAATTAATTTTTCTGGACTGTGGTTTATAGAAGCCGACAGACCTGAAGTGTTTTTTAAGGGTGGCGTTCATAAATTAAAACGCTCAAGAGGTTTTTATAAAGATGGAACAGAAATGCGAGGGGCTTACCATTTTGAAGCCTGGCCTTGGGACGCTGTAATTTATAAAAACGCTGAAGGCGAGTTGATTGCTCTTGGTGGAGTTATGGAACAAGCAGAGCCAGGGAAATTACCATCGGTCAGTGATCATAATCGAACTCGTTCAAGATGGTGGGGTAAAGTTTTTCACGTTGAAATCGAAAAAGACGTTTTTGAAGAAAGAATTGTATGGCAAGCGCCAATTCACGATTTTAATTTAGCAGGTCATACGGGATGGAAGTACCACGGTTATGGTGGAACACTAATGACTGAATTTAACCCTTCTACGGGCTTCCATGAACCCATCAAAAATTCTAGAGGTAACTTTTCGCTTCTTTACGAGCGAGTGACCGAAGAAAAAAACGGGATGCCGTGGATCACGACGACATTCATGCGCGAAATGCACTCTTCGTTAAAGTACACGCTGGGGCCAGAAATCCCAATCACAAATATAATTTCACCAGCTACGGGTTTACCTTTTGCCGCTTTAAAGCGTGGTGGTGTGAACGAAAACCACGGCTATCTTCGTGAAGGCGATAATGGTTTTAAGTTTTTATTTAGGAACAAATTTAATTCTTTTCAGTTTATGAAAATTGGCAGTGGTGGAGATTACGTTCGCCGTTACGGAATTTATTTGGATTACTGCGATATCAATGCATCAATGACCTGCGCTTATAAAAACTCTGTGGATGAAAGTGGTGAGTTAATAGATTATGCCGATGTTTTGAATTTAAGAAAAATCTATAATGCAACTTGGGTAGGGCGCCCCGAGTTGATCTACGATCCAAACGGAAAGTTATGGTTGTTATTTCATTATGTCCCGATAGACAGTATTCCGTCTGGCGGTGCCGTCGAGGGATGGCCGACGCAGGAACATTTTACGTCTTATGGAAGAATCACGGCGATGTTTCCAGTTGAGATGAAGCATAATAATTTAGGTCAACCCAGACTAGTCGCGGATATCGACCCTAAATTTTCTTACATGTACGAGTAAAAAAATTTTATCTTCCGCGTTTTTGCGGAGTTCCCATTTCTTTAATTTGTTTTTCTAGGACATTTTTTGTCCCAAATTTTCCTCGCGAATTACATTTTTTGCATTTCAAATTCAAATATTTAAGTCAGATTTAATTAAAATAGGTCTAGCTGTTGGCAGGGCTGTTGCTATGTATAGGGTGTTGGTTCAAGTCCTCCCCCTTCTTGATCAACGGCCAGTGAAAGCTGGCTTTAGGGCCCTGCAAAGGGCCCTGTTTTTTTTTGTGCCCCACGCAGTGGGAAAAGTTCCAGCGAGCACTTGGGCGTGCGCAGCCGCCCAAAAGTGTGCGAGTGAACTAGACAGCGCC
>JANODG010000057.1:0-17780 GCA_031412575.1 Bdellovibrionales bacterium | reverse complement strand
ACCAGAAGTTTTGTTCTTTAAGTTGTTCCAAAAATCTTCATCTAAAGTCGGATCTAAAGGTAAGTCATTACCGGTCCCATCGGCTGTAGGTATAGCGTTTGGTGAAGAATCAAAACCAATTGGGTTTCCGTCAGTTTTGCCTAGAGTAGTACATTGAGGGTCCCCAGGATTTACATTGCAATCCACAGGAACATCATCATCTCCGTTATCATCAAGCATAGCTTGGCATGAAGCCATGTCCTGGCCAGGTTGTTGATTACCTTGTTGTTGTTGTGCTGCAGCCGTTTGAATCTTAGTTACTTCTTCAACGCACTTACTAGCCGTTTCTTCAATACTCTTTCTTCTTTCTCTTAGTTTTTCAAGTTCAAGGTTCGTAGTGGCTAAACTCATTAGCCGATTAATTTCTATAACAGATTCATTTAGACACACGGTTTGACATGCCGCCGAACCGGCACCGCAACCGTCGCCCATCACGCCATTTAACAAAGAACTTAAACTCGTGGCCATCACACCCATTTGACACATTTGTGCCATTTTTCCAGGATCCCCGCCACTCATAAAACCCGCTGCTAAACTGGGAACTGATGCGGCTAAAGCTAAAGCTTGTTTATACCCTTGTCCGGACGGGTTCTGACATTCATTAACTGCTCTTTGAGCTGTGATACTGCAGTTTTGTTCAGGTGAACCTCCACGATACGAAATTTCATCTTCTGTTCGAGCTTGTGGCGGATTTTGAGTTGCCGTAGTTAATGTCGTATTTAATTGGTCAACTGAACCTTGTGCAAAAACTTTGTCTGAAGCACAAACAATCATAATGTAAAAAACTATTTTTAATGATTTCATAGTTACACCTTCGTTATGTATTTATCGGACCTTTGTCCCCTAAGAATAAGATGAAACTTAAAAACCATCACATTCTGAGACACTTGCAAAACAAAAATTATTTTTCGCAACACTTTCGCAAAAGTTTTAATTTTAATTACCTTGTGGTGGATTACGAATCGGCCCCGTGGATGATGGGCTCATGCGATGCTCGCTAGACATCAAGTATTCCCTAGAAACCATTTTTACAGAGTAGCCTGTTCGACCCCCGCCATCTAAACACTCACCAGGAATATTCGGTCCATTACCGCCGGATGAATACACAGCCCCACATCTGCCAAAGCGATCCCGAACTTGTGAATCCGCAGGTGTACGATACAGACCGACATCTATCCCACCAACCCATGATGTTAATACATTCGCAATGAAATCGGGGGTATTTTCTAAGAAATAAAACATTCGGGCTGCATAACCAGATCCACGCTCTGGTGTTTCAAACTGTCTTCTGACATTAAAAGTTGCTAAATCAGGATCGTCGCTCTGAAAGCCCCAGTCCCGCCAAATATCGCCTTGATATGATAAAACACCACCACTGAAAACAAGCTCCTGAGGCAACCAGCTATCAAGTTTACCTTCCAAATAATTTTCATGAAAATTTGTTTCGATGGAATAGTATGTGATATCAAAAAGATCAGGGGCTAGAATTGCAAGTTCACGCTGCCTCATCCTAGCTGACCCATCTACTGGTAAGGCTTGTCCGTTTCGACCGGGTATCAATTCATAGGTGATACCTGTGTAGTCGTTAATGCTAAATTTAGAATTAAAATCCGAATTATTAACGCCCAGTCTGTTTGTTGAACTTTGTGCTAAACGTGATTTAAAACCAATTCGATCACCTGGATATTTCGGAGCATTTGGCAGAAACATTGGGTCTCTTGGATCTGTCGATCTTGATGTCCCAACTTTTCGATCAGGCCATAAGGGTTCAACTTTATTTGAAGACGAAGTGTCTGATCCTGAAGGCCAATCTCGTCCGTACCATGGCCCAATTCGTCCCCCAAAAGGTTTAGAAAAAGCTTGGGCTTGTAACACTACGTTTGGTGTTGGAGCAAATAGAGCCCCAGAGGTCGTTTGAGCTTGAACGCGGTTGTAAACCATATACCAAGGATTTTTTTCGAAACCTAAAATCTCTTCGAAATTGTCTCCTTCTGGAAAATCCGTAAAAGATAAATCCATGACAACATTTGTTGGGTCTGCACTGGATAGTAAATTCGAGTCAATTCGATTTCTAGTTGTGGGATCTCCGTACATGCTCGGTTGTACATGATAATATCTAATTTCAGGCACAGCACCGCTTGCGCCACTCGCAATAAAATCTATATAAACCGGAGTTATATAAGTCGCGATCTGAGGCAACCAAACCCGTTCGTCAGGACCCACACCTTCAAGGGAATTAAAAATTTGGATGTCGAAACCACCAACTCTTCTGGAGGATTCTGACAAATTATACTCAAAAGTTTTTCGTGCGCCTTCGAAAACAGGTTGCCCGTAAAGATCTAACATCCCACCTTGTCCGGCTACAATTGGACGCATTAAATTTCTGGCCAAAGCTTTGATAACAGCCTTTTTATAAGAAATTTGATATCTATAGGCCGATAAAAAGTTATTAACAAAATACCAGTTCACTGCCGACGCAAATCCAAAACCAGTCTGTATCTCAGCTTGTAAACCTTGTGTAAACGCTCTTAATGCATAGTTTGAAGATTGATACGGGTTACTTACAGGTAAGGCGTTGATACCGCCAAATCCGCCACCACCTAAAATATTTATAAGATTTGACCCACAATAATTATCACTCGTTCCGTTGGGGAAATTTAAAATTTTATTATCCGCGATACAAAATGGGAAATTTTCTTTCACCGCAAAAGGATCCGGGGCACCTTCGTCACTGCTCTCCCCTTGACCTGCCTGAGATCCTGCTATTCCTGCTGTTCCCAGTACGACATATCTGTAAGCCAACAGTTTGTGCGCTTGTCTGATCTGATAATTCGTATGCGCTATCGCATTTAGCATTTCGGCTTGGCGTTGAGCCACATATATAGAGGCAAAGTCGGCAGCGTTTTGTAAGTTGATCTTATCATGAACAACCATGGCCACATTTACAGTCATGGCAAACATGGTGAACAAAACTAAAAATCCCAAAGCTAGGAATACGGAAATTTGTCCGCGTTGTGATTTAGATGTGTTGACTCTGATTAGGCTCACCTTAAAATTATAAATCGGATGTTCAACAAACAGTTATTAGCCTTTAGCACAGTTTATTTGATCTTTGTGGCTTCCACATGGGCTGCCTTAGACAAAAGCCCCGTTAAATCGATCAAATTAACTGAAGCCATAAAATCCAGCGGTCATTGCTACGAAATTGTTGCTGGTACTCAAAAAATTGGATCACTTCTGCAAGTCAAAACTTTTAAGGATGGCATTCATAGCTTAACGAATTTCACCCAGCTTCAACCCTCATACTCTTACATTCAGATTGCGGAAAGTGATGAACACTTCATACCCTTAAAATCCACGTTTGAAAGTTTTAAGCATCAAAAACTTATCGATTCAAAAATTTCAACCTTTGAACCTATAAAAAATAAAATTCAAATTCAAGTTTACAGTTCTAAATCTAAGAAACCCACGAAAAGCGAAGCGGATAAAGGTTTGGTCTTTTCATCACAAATGACAGATCTGTTATTTAATAAAAAAAATGCGACACAAATCAAACCTAACGAAAAAATGATCTTTCAAGTTTATTCTGAATCCTTAGGGAAAATTCAACAGACGCAAAGTGTTCTTAACACAGAATCTGATCACCTTATTTTAAATCACTTAAGCGAGGGCGAAAGTTTTAGCACCAAACATGCATCGAACGGTGAACTTTTGGGAAGTCACTTAAAAACTAAAAATATTTTTCTAAAACCATGTACTGACAATTCGGTTCTGACTCATTTGAACTCGGCGTTGAACCATAAAAAATTTAAATCCTTGTTTTCTTTTGATGATAGGGAAAAAATAAAGAAATGTTGTCAGCATTTCTAAAACCATTTTTTAAAAGAATACTTTTAACCATCCCAGTGGCTTTCGGAGTTCTGACTTTAACTTTCTTTATGATTCACATGATCCCTGGTGATCCTGTAGATTTAATTTTAGGTGATCTGGCCAATCCTTTAGATAAAATCGAGATGCGCGCCAAACTTGGCCTAGACCAAAGCATGGGTCACCAGTACATCACTTTTTTATTTAACGCCGTTCAAGGTGAACTTGGCGAATCCTTATTCTCGAAAAAACCAGTTTCGGAACTTATTTTCACGCGCATCGGGGCCACATTCGAACTTGCACTGACAGCGATGTTATTTGCCATGCTTTTTGGAATTCCACTTGGCGTTTTAGCAGCTGTTAAGCGCTTAACTTTTTTTGACCGCGCGTTAGTAAGCGTTGGTTTGATAGGAATGTCCTTTCCTGGATTTTTTTTAGGCCCACTTTTGATTTATTTATTCGCAATCATTTTAGGTTGGCTTCCGGTTGGTGAACGAGGTGGGTTTGCAAATTTGATTTTACCAGCAATGAGCTTAGCCTTACCCTTAGGCGCCATCCTTTTACGAATGACAAGAGCTTCAATGCTAGACGTACTTCATGAAGACTATGTTCGAGTGGCCAAAGCTAAGGGGCTTGGAAATTTTAAAGTTTTTTACGTTCACGCTTTAAGAAATGCACTTATTCCCGTGATCACAATTGTCGGTTTACAATTTGGTTCGGTCTTAACTGGAACCGTCATCACCGAAACTATTTTTGATTGGCCAGGATTGGGCACATTACTTTTTGATGCCATTCAACGCCGTGATTATCCTCTGGTGCAAGGCTGTGTGCTGATCGTATCGCTTATTTATGTGACTGTGAATTTCATCACGGACATCGCTTATATTATGGCTCACCCAAAAATGAGGATGTCGTAATGAGGTCATGCAAATGAGTCAATCCATATCAGAAATAAAATTGATCAAACAAAATTCGGTCTTCACAAATCCATTTATTAAAACTCTTATCAAGAAAAATAATTTTTTTCTATCGGCAGGGGCTTTTATCATAATCTGCAATTTTTTAATTGCAATGTTAACACCCGTATTACCTTTACCTTCATTTAAAGATTACGATTTTGAAAAACGTTACGAAAAGCCTTCCTTGTCTGCCCCATTCGGTCGTGATGAAAATGGCGCTGACGTGATGACTTTAGTTTTCTGGGGATCACGAGTGAGTCTTACTGTAGCATTGTGCGTGGTCAGCATCACCACAATCATTGGCCTGTTGATTGGTTCAATCGCTGGATATTTTGGTGGACGCATTGATTTTTTCATCATGCGCTTTTTAGACATGATTTACGCCTTTCCAGGATTTTTACTTGCTCTAGCTATGGTCGCAGCCCTTGGCCCATCCGTTAGAAATTTAATTTTAGCCATGTCGATCACCGGTTGGGCCGGCGTCGCCCGTCTTGTGCGCGGAGAAATCCTACACTTAAAAGAAAAAGAATATGTGCAATCTGCAATCTCCGTCGGAAACTCTTCCGCAAGAATCATTTCCGTACATATCTGGCCCAATTTAATTGGAGTCATGACCGTCCAATGCACATTCGCTATGGCCGGCACATTAATCATTGAATCTGGCTTAAGCTTTTTAGGATTAGGCGCACCCCCAACAACTCCAACATGGGGAATGTTACTAAATTCCGGCCGCTACTACCTAGTAGAAGCGCCACACATTAGCATTTTCCCAGGCCTCGCAATCCTATTTTTAGTCTTGGGCTTTAATTTATTAGGTGACGGCTTACGAGAAATTTTAGATCCTAAAAGCAGAACTTTGAAATGATCGAAGTTCTTTAGAGAAAGCTTATTTTGAATATGTATATTTATTGCGATGCGGGCTCCTGCCCTCGCAGGCATTTTTCCCTTCGGGAAAAAGCGCATCCCGCTTGCCTGACATCGCAGTAAATATACATATTCAAAATAAGCTTTCTCTAAAGAACTTCGATCATTTCAAAACTGTTTTAGAACTAATAATTTATCGGATGGTGGATTTTTTATGAATTTGAAGTCACAGCTTGGACAGATGTTTTTTATTGGAATTAGTGGCAATTCGCTAACGTCGGAAGAGAAAGATTTTATTGTTGAAAATGATATCGGTGGAATTATTCTATTTTCTAGAAATGTTTCGACGCCGGAACAAGTTCTTGAGCTGACATCTGAGATTCAAAGTTTATCTTCAAAGACTGAATCTAAATTACCTTTTGTGATTAGTATTGATATGGAAGGTGGCCGAGTACATCGTCTTAAAAAGCCATTTACGATTTGGCCTGCTATGCGACACCTTGGTGTCAGTGATTCTCCGCAACTGGCGTATGATGTCGGTCAAGCTTTGGCCAGGGAACTTGCTGCTGTTGGAATTAATTTAGATTACACACCTTGCTTAGATGTTTTGTTAAATCCTAAAAATGAAATTATTGGAGATAGATCATTTGGATCCAATCAAGATCATGTGGCTAAAATTGCTTCTGGCTTAATTCGCGGATTTAGAAAAGCGGGTGTGATGACTTGTGTAAAACATTTTCCAGGTCATGGTTACACATCCATCGATAGCCACGAAGATTTACCTGTTGATGATAGAACTTGGGAAAAGCTTTTAAATACAGAAGCCGGTGCTTACAAAAAAGTTTTTAAAACTAAAGTTGAATTTTTAATGACAGCTCACATTTTATTTAAAAATATTGATCCAGAATATCCAGTGACTTTATCGGAAAAATTTCTTCAACATTATTTGACCGATGAACTTGGTTACAGAAATTTAATAATGACTGATGATTTAGACATGAAGGCCTTAAGTAAAAATAAACCTGCTGATGAATTAACATATATGGCTTATCAAGCTGGCGCTGACATATTTCTGTTTTGTAACGAACCCAAATCCCACATTAAAGCCGTAGAATCGATGCAAGATCGTTTAGGTCAACTTGATCCCGCCCGAATCCAATTTTCATTCGACAAAATCATAAACATAAAAACTCAGCTCACCGAAAATTGGAATCCACCCGACTTAAGTGTTATCGGCTGCGAAGAGCACCTCGCCCTCGCCACTAAATTATTAGAATATTAAGCCTAGAAATTTAGCCAGAAGAAAATTTGGACTATGTGATTTTAATTTTCATACCTAAAATATCCAAAGAGGTATCCATGAAATTATTTTCACACTTTTTATTTATGTCCCTTTTAACAATTTTTATCTCGCAGCACCAAGCGTACGCTCAATGTAATGCCGGCCAAGCCTTCACTTGCTTTGATCAAGAAGACGCAGACGCAGTCTACAAAGATCTAACCTCGGCTTTTGCTCCGACGGCAGTTTCTGGGGCTAGCTCATTAGGAAAGATCTTTGGGGTTGAACTTGGCCTTGTGATTTCTGCCTCTCGGGCACCTAACACAGAAAGAGTTGTTCAAAGTTATGGATCTGATTTTGAAATTCCAGCTATTCCAACGGCTGGAATAAGTGGAATTTTTACTTTGCCTTACGGTATTGGTATCGAAGGTTCTTTTGTTCCAAAAGTGGATATCAGCGACTACGGGAGTTTTGAAAGTTTAAACATTGGTGCGAGATGGACCATCACAGATATGTTCCCCATGGGATTTTTTAAAATTGCAGTTCGCGGGTCGTATCTTTCTTCAAAAGCGTCCTTAACCCAAGAGGAAGACACGGGCACACCAGGTATCGGCATTGTAACCGAAACTGCAGACTTCGCTGTTGATATTACAGAAATGGGCGCAGTCATAGGTTTTAACCTTAAAGTTGTTGAACCTTATATTGGATTTTCTAATTTATCTTCGGACGGCACTATTCAGGCCCAAGGAACATCTAGCGGTGGTGCTTCGATTCCAAATATCGATGAAGCCTCAAGTATTTCTGGAACACGGGCCTATGCTGGGGTTTTATTTAAATTACCTGTAATGAGGTTGGGTGCGGAAGTTGCAACTTTTGAAGATATTGAAAGAGCTTCAATTAAAATAGCATTTAAATTTTAAAAGCTATTTTTTTAATGATTATATCTAGGGTTTAATACAAAAAAATTTTGATGAAATAATTTGAGCTGTTCTTTTTGAACTGATTTTTTTGAACTATTCTTTATCGCCAAAAAGCTTAGCATTAGTCGGTGTATTGCCTTTATTACGGCTTATGGCTTTTCGAGTTTTACCTTGATTGATCTTTTTGTTTTTACGAATTGATGTTGTTTTTTTTGTAGGTGAAGCCATAAGTTCCTCGTTAATCGTATTAAAATTTAAGTTCAAAGGATTTGCTACCAAACTGGTATACGGATGTCAACGCTGTGCATAGCCCCAGGGTATGAAGTCTCCCTCTTAAATGCATAACTTAAAGACAACTTAGGACCCGCAATCACAAAGCCTAATCCTATCACTTTAGATTCTATGCTTTGATCATCAGCAAATCCAAACTGTAACAAAAAACTCTCGGTCACTGCATTCGTTACACCAACCTTTATGACACTTCTTGTCTGATCGTCAGGATCTCTGGCGCGCCAATAATCAAGCCTGATTTTAACAGATTCCGAAGGACCATATTCCATCCCCACACCCATAGCGCGTCTTAGATACCCTGGAATCTGCTCATTTCGTTTATCGGCTAAGTTCATCGTTGTGATTCCAAAAGTCCAAGAGTCAAAAGCTCGCCAAAGAAATCCGGCTCCAAAATCAAAAATATTATCGCTTACATTTAAAGAGTCAGATTTTAAAATCGAATAATTGGCTGTTAGTCCCAAAGACATTCTTCGGGTTAATGGCTGGGCAATTCCTAAATGGAAATATTGGTCCTTAAACGAACCAAAATCGAAATTGTTGTAATATAGGATGGAAGCCAGCGGAAATCCTGAAGAAGGTAGCAAAATATCAGATCTTTGAGAGTTCCATGCGCCCCCAGAGCTGTCCAAAATAGAAAATGAAAATCCAGAAATTTCTTGCCCCACGGACTCGCCCTTGGCGTAACCACTAGCAAAGACCAGATCGGCATTGGTTGCTAATACAGCCGGATTAATCAAACTGAAATCTTCAATTCCAATTCGAGATGTCGACGCAATGCCAGCACCGACCATCGAATTATATCTTGAAGAATTAATAAACTGATCAAACGCAAATGCAGGTTGTGAAAAAAACAGCGCACATAGAAATGTAATTCTTAACATTTAGAAAACATAACAGAATGTATGGAGTAGAGCTAAGAAGATCCTAACGCTTGTGGCAAATAGTCACGAAGTGCGGGCACACAAAAAATGTCCCAGGTCCACAGGCGCCATTGTAAGTGATCACCGGATCCGCATTGTCTAAGTACTCTTCGTAGTAATAAGCTATTTTGATGTTCTCATCGTTGCTACCACCAGTTAATTCATTCATGTCGTAACAAAAATTATCACCCTTTGGAATTATGCAACCGGGTCTTGCTTGACCAACAATACATCCCGGGGGTCCCGCGCCTACAGCTGGACATGGTAAGTTTACGTACCAATCTTCTGCGGGAAGAATATTTCTAATACGGTCCCATCTCAACTGTTCAGTTGCATTATTTGGAATGTCATCTGACTTTGTATCGCAAACAGCAATATCATTGGCTGTTACGGCAGGACTGTCATTGTCGATATCAACAGATAACCTTGTAGCATCCTCGGGACGAACAATAACAAATCTCTCGTTACAGTCCCAACTTTCCCCGTAGAAGCTGTTGTTTTCAAGATTCACCGCATTTTGAACGGTCATTATTCGCGATGGCGTAGTGGTCATTCGAGGGTCAAACTGCTGAAAGTTTAAAGTATAGCCTGTTCCAAAAACATTTGTGACGGCGAGTGGATCACCACTTGTAGTTCCATAAGGTGATCTGACATAACGAAATGGTTTTGCCGTGTCTGTTTGAATCGACAAATCTTCCGGGTAAGTGAAAGTTAAATAATGAGTGTTTCTTAAAAGATTTCTCATCTGACTTTCTACACCTGAATTAGTATTAATGCGCACAACACCATCAAAGGATTTATTAAATAAACCAGGTATACCTGCTACATAATTTAAGTAGCCACCTGGTCCTAGTGCCAATAATTGACGAGCAACTCTTTCGTTACTTAATAAAATTCCTTGCTGAGTGTTGTACATCAACTGGCCGCTTGTGATCTCCCCGCCTTCTTCTGAAGGTTCAACGTAGTCTTGCAAATTACTACGAGGCCTGATGTTCATCACTACACCCGCTTGGTCATTTCTTTCGCTAATTCCGAATGAGCGGACTTGAGTGTCCACATTAAGATTACTGATTTGTGATGCATAATTTGATCTTAGGGTAACACCGGAACCTGGAAAATAACCGCCGGCTTTGATCGTATAGGCTCTTGGATCCGAACCGAATTGCCCCGAGCAGGACATGTAGGACATTTGATCAACTTTTAAGTCAAAGGCAAAAGGAAGGTTAGACAGCAGTTGCTGTTCAACCTCTGTCACTGTTACGACATTGGCCTGGTCTAAATCTGCGCAGTTCTGAAAACTTAAAACTATCATAAGTCCCAAAACCAAGCTTAGTCCTGAATTCACACCTTTTCTCACTTTATAGCTCACCTTAAAACCTAACATCATGTTTTAAATTTTATCGGATTTTTTAACATTTCAATAGAGCTACACCTCGACTAAAAGTGTGCTAAGTTACCAAATAATACAAATTGTAGCATTATTGTGGGGGCAAGCTTGGAAAACGATCTCATTGTGAGACAAAATCTATCCGAACCCCAATATTACGAAATTGGCGTGAACGCCCCTATTCCAAAGACCTTCACTTATCACTTTGCTGACGATCTTGAATTAGGGACTATGGTTCAAGCGCCTTTTTCTGGCCGAAAAATTCAAGGTGTTATTTTAAAAAAGCTTCCTGAAAAACCCGACTATAAAACTAAACCTTTAGAACTGATTGACGAGTTGGCGACGACTTTAAATGTAAATGCTTTAAAGTGGGCGAAGTGGCTTAGCGATTATTATAGCCACCCGATTGGACAAGTTTTAAGTATGTTTTTTCCACCCTTGAAATATAAACAAAAAAAGACAGAAGCCGTTCCAAAAAAAATCGCGACCAAAAAGAATAAGTCTAAGTTAATGGATGAGGTTCCATATTTAGAAGGTAGTGAAAGCTTTAATGATTTATTAAATGTGATCGATCAAACTAAAAGCGATCTTGATTTAAAAAGTAAAAAATCTGACCAGCTTGAAGTCGATTTAAAGTTTTCAAAAGAGCAACAAATTGTTTTCGATAATATTTCAACCCATCTAAATGCCTTCAACGTGCATTTAATCCACGGAGTGACTGGCTCTGGAAAAACAGAAATTTATTTACAATTGATTAAAAAAATTATTTCGGAAAACAAACAAGCTTTAGTTTTGGTCCCAGAAATTTCCTTAACACCACAACTTGAGCAAAGGTTTAAAAAACGTTTTGGTGAAGATAAAGTTGCAGTTATTCATTCACAGGTCAGTCCCAGAAAACGAACTGAATCTTGGTATGATATTTCCCTAGAGAACAAACCCATTTTGATTGGTGCCCGATCTGCACTTTTTAGTAATTTTAAAAATTTAGGAATTGTTGTGTTAGACGAAGAGCATGATTCTAGCTTTAAGCAAGACGAAAAATTCAAATATCACGGTCGAGACGCAGCCACTGTCCTCGCACAAATTTGGAATTGTCCCATTATCTTAGGTTCTGCCACTCCGTCCTTAGAAACTTGGAACAAAGCCAAAACAGATAAATATTTGTTTCATGAACTTAAACAAAGAGTATTTGAGCAAAACCCACCCGAAATCACCTTGTTAAACTTAAAAGATGCTAAGCCCTATAAGGATCAACCTTTCTGGTACACCGAAGATCTTCATTTTAAAATCAAAGAGCACTTGGATAAAAATCAGCAAGTGGCTTTGTTTTTAAACCGCCGAGGCATTGCCCAAACCATTCAATGCATAGATTGCGGTCATCAAATCAAATGCCCCAACTGTGACATCACGCTGACCCTTCACCATCACACGGATTGCGTTTGTCACTACTGCGGCTACTTCGAGAAAATAAAAACAAAATGTCCAGATTGCAGTTCGGATAAGCTTTTAGCGCTTGGCCTTGGAACTGAAAAAGTTGAAGAAGTGGTGCAATTTAATTTTCCAGATAAAGTGATCGTAAGAGCTGACCGTGACACCATTGATAACAGAAATGAAATGCAAGAATTCATCGACATGGTTGAGTCCGAAAGGGCTCAAATTTTAATCGGCACTCAAATGATTTCCAAAGGTTTAGATTTTCCAAAGCTCTCTTTCGTCGGAGTTTTACTGGCTGACGTAGGTTTAAACATTCCTGACTTTCGTTCTAACGAGCGGGTCTTTCAGTTAATTTCTCAGGTTAGCGGTCGTGCCGGCCGAAGAAAAGATTTAAAAGGCGAGGTTTTAATTCAAACTTACAACCCTGAACACTCTGTCTTTAAACATGCCATCGCTCATGATTACGAAACTTTCGCCAATGAAGAATTAGAAGAACGACAAATTTTTGGCTACCCGCCATTTTCAAGATTAGCAAGCCTTAGAGTTCAATCCCCAGATAAAATGAATGTGAATTTAGCATGTCAATGGGTGACACAAAAATCCGAACAGTTAAAAAAATCTGTTAAAGATTATGAATCTTTAGAAATTCTTGGGCCAATGCCAGCGCCAATTCAGAAAATTAAAAATCAATTTAGAAATTTATTTTTGATAAAATCAAATCAAAATCTTCTGATTCAAAAATTCTATCAACAAATTATGCACAGCCAAGAGGGTTTGCCGGCCAAAACTAAGATATCCTTAGACGTTGACCCTATTAATATGCTTTAATAATTAAGATGTAGACGATAAAAACTCAAACAAAGATATTTTAAAAATTTGGGTATTCAAATGTTAAGTTCGCAGCTTAAATTTCATCCATAAATTTTTATTAGATTTTTTAAGGTTAATTTTTTTCTAATTTTTAGTACAAATTTTTTAATTAAGGTGAAAAATGGCAAAAATAAAAAAATCCTATGACTGTATTATTTTTGGCGGCGGCTTATCGGGTTTGATTGCAGCAAAAATCTTATCTAATAAAAATAAAAGTTTTATTATCGTAGAGCCTGCAGACAGACTTGGCGGAAGACTTTTAGGCTGGACTATAGATAATCAATCGCTCCCCTCTAACTTAAATTTGTATTCGCAAAATGAACATAATTTGAAGTATTTTAATTGGCTCGAATCTACAATAGACGAAAATATTTTAGACGGACAATATCAAACTAACACTTTTCATTTCCAAGACGGTGGATTTAAAAGCTTCAACGGCTTTGGTGATAAGGCTCCTCAAGCTTTAGAGCAGTTAAATAAGTTTTGCTTTGAATCTGAAAAAATTAGAATAAAATCTTATCCGGCAGATTGGATTTCGAAGCTGACTTCAAACCTTCATGAGGATCACTATTTATTAAATTCCGAAATTACAAAAATTAACTTCGTCGATGAAAAAGCTACCAGCTTAGAAATCAACGGCAAAACAGAAGTCGGTTTTAGTCAACTAATTTGGGCCATGGCACCACAAAAACTTCTAGATGTAGTTCCTCACGAAATGTTAGGCGGCACTGAAGCCAAGAAACTAAAAAAACATACTAACGTTTTTGATGCGGTCATTTTAAATCTGGCTCACAAAGGACTTAACTTAAGCGGCGACGTTAAACATGACGCTAAAAATGAATTTAAACATGAAGCTAAAAACGACACTAAAAACCAAACGACGGATGGCGCTACTTTTAATAAAGAGGTTTTAGAAGCCATCACAAGTGACAATTCTGTTTTTTGTTTGTACGGATCAAGTTTAGATTTTGAGCCCATCGTAGGCCACATGAATCTTGATCATTCCTGCTGGATGAGTCTTATCGATTCAGAACAGGCACTTGATCACGAACACTTAACGAAAGTGATCAAGAATATGAAGCGACAGATTAAACGTGCGTTTCCAACATTTTTTGAATCTTCAGACTTTAAAGAAAAGATAATTTTGAGTGAAAGTTCTTACGGTCAGCTTTTATTAAAAGAAAACGAAAATGGATTTTTAAAGTCCGTTCCAAATCTTTTTTGCACTTCAAGCCTATGCTCTGAGACAAGCAGTGGTTTATTAGGAACTTTGGATCGAACCTACAGATTGGATCAATCGCTTTAAATTTTAATTTTACTTAGTTTCAATAGTTATTAAATTTAAATCTGGTTTCTTGATTAAAACAGCCAAAAAACCTAAGCCAAATAAAACATAGGCAAATTTGTCTAGATTAGAAGTGCTTACATGCCAAAGCCCTAATAAAGAAATCGACTCAGCTAAGATGCAGGTCACCGTGAACGGAACTTGGTACTTATTTATTGGAATTGGTTTTCCTGATATCTTTTTAAAAATGAAGTGGGAAATTATAAACAAAACGATTCCTAACCCCAACATCAAGGCCCCTGCAAAATCCGAATTTAATGAGGGGTCATAACCACGCTTTTGACTAACTATGTATCCAATAGTTGGGAATGAAATCGTGCTCATTAGGAACACCAACCAAATGATCATCAATGTTTGTTTTCTTTGATTCGGATTAGGGGTGTTAACTGTATTCATTTTCAAAGAATAGCCGCAAAAGCCCCTATTGCTTAAGCTATAACTCTCTGTTACAACTTTCTTCTAATTAAATACGCACCCTTAGAGACCTGGTGAAAGCTAACTTTAGCTTTGTACATTTTCTAAGGGGAGGTCAAACCAGGAGGAAAAATGGAAACTCAGGCGAACACACCAAGTGTTAATTTAAAAAATATGTTAGATGCAGGCGTTCACTTTGGTCATCAGACTCAAAGATGGAACCCAAAAATGAAACCTTATGTCTTTACGGCCCGTGGCGGTATTCACATTATTGACCTTCAAAAATCACTTGAAATGGCTAAAAGAGCAGCAAAAGCTGTTGAGAGCATAGGCGCTCAAGGCGGCAAGATGATTTTTGTAGGAACAAAAAAGCAAGCTATGGAGCCTATCAAAGAGGCAGCTGTTCGTTCGGGTCAATTTTATGTAACGAAAAGATGGTTAGGCGGAATGCTTACAAACTTCTCGACTATCAAAAATAGTATCGATCGCATGAGAAAAATCGAAAAACTTAAAGAGACTGGTGAAATCACTTATTTCTCTAAAAAAGAACAATCTAAAATCGAAAAAGAATATATTCGTTTAGTGGACTATCTTGAAGGTATCCGCGAAATGAAAGAGGCCCCTGTTTGTATGTTTGTGATTGACACAAACAAAGAACACATTGCTGTAGCTGAAGCTAAAACATTGGGAATTCCGGTTGTAGCTATTGCCGACACAAACACAGATCCAGAAATTATTGATTACCCAATTCCAGGAAACGACGATGCGATTCGCTCAATTAAACTTTTCTGTGATTTGATCTGTGATGCGTTCATGGCTGGTGCAGCTAGATATGAAGAAAAAATTAGAGAGATGAAAGCTAAACAGCCTGAAGTTGAAGCTGTTGAAGTTAAACCTAAAGCTGTAGAACAAACCACTTCTAAGAATTCAAAACCTGCTTCTGCTGGTCCTTCAGTAGTTATGGTCAGCAAACGTAAACTTGTAGCGGCTGGTACAGCCGACGAAGTTGAAATTGCAGAAGAAGTTGAACGTGGCGAAACAACAGAGTTCCAAAAACCTGCTGAAGAAGAAACAGAAGGCTAATTAAAAGGGGGCGTAAAAAGCCCCTTTTTTTAATATCCACCTAAAAAAATAAATCTTTTTTAAAATATGAAAGTGAGGAACTTATGGTAAGCGCATCTGATATCAAAAATTTAAGAGAAATGACTGGCGCAGGAATGCTTGATTGTAAAAAAGCATTAGAAGAAAGTGCTGGTAAACAAGAAGAAGCCGTAGAATGGTTAAGAAAAAAAGGCTTATCAAAAGCTGCCAAAAAATCTGATCGCGCAGCTACAGAAGGCTTAGTTCAGTCTTACATCCACGGTGAAGGCCGAATTGGTGTTTTAATTGAAGTGAATTCGGAAACTGATTTCGTTGCAAGAAACGAAGAATTTAAAACTTTTGTTAACGACATCTGTATGCATATTGCGGCTACAAACCCACTTTTTGTCAGCCAAAGTGAAATTGATCCAGAATTAGTTGTGAAAGAAAAAGAAATCTTAAAAGGTAAAGCCATTGAAGAAGGTAAAAAACCTGAATTCTTAGAAAAAATTATCGAAGGCCAAATTAAAAAATGGTCTGCAGAAATTTGCTTACTTGATCAAAACTATGTTAAAAATCCAGAAATCACTGTTTCTGAATATTTAACAAACACCATTGCGCGTATCGGTGAAAACATCGTTATCCGTAGATTCGTAAGATTCGAATTAGGTGAAGGTTTAGAGAAAAAAGTAAATAATTTTGCTGAAGAAGTTGCTGCAGCCTCTAACCTAAATTCATAAGAAAGACATAATCTTAATTTTGAAGCTAGTTTTAGAGTTCACTTAAAAGGTTTTTGCATCAACTTGAAGGAATTATCATTATGTCTAAACCAGTATATCAACGCGTCCTGCTAAAACTTTCTGGTGAAGCCTTAGCAGGAGACCAAAAGTACGGAATTAATACGGACATTCTTTCTACGATCGCCAATGAAGTTATTGGTATTCAACAACTTGGTGTTCAAGTTGGAATCGTTATTGGTGGCGGCAATATCTTCAGAGGTGTTGCGGCCTCAGCAAAAGGCATGGACCGTGCAAGCTCTGATTACATGGGCATGATGGCTACCTGTATAAATGCCTTAGCCCTACAAGATGCATTAGAAAAACTTGGCGCTGACACACGTGTTCAGTCCGCGATTCAAATGAATGAAATTGCAGAAGGTTACATTCGTCGCAGAGCCATTCGCCATTTAGAAAAGAATCGTATTGTGATTTTTTCTGCTGGGACTGGAAATCCATATTTTACAACTGATACAGCCGCAGCATTAAGAGCCATGGAGATTGGCGCTGAAGTGATTCTAAAGGCCACTAAAGTCGATGGCATTTATGATAAAGATCCGGTTCTACACCCGGATGCGAAAATGTATACGAATTTAACTTATATCGATGTTTTAAATAAAAAATTACAAGTTATGGACTCGACAGCGATAAGTTTATCTATGGATAATAACTTACCAATCATAACTTTTAATTTACATAAAAGAGGTAATATCAACCGAGTCATTTGTGGCGAAAAAGTTGGTACGCTGATTCAATAGTAGGTACTTGTTAAAACAAGCCTAGTTTTTTGAATTGGCAAAATAAATCTTTAAATTTTTTGCTGGAGGCCTAATTTATGGAAGCAAAACTTAAAAAAGACACCGAAATGTCCATGCAAAAAGCAGTTGATGCTTTTGTTGAAGATTTAAAAAAAATCAGAACTGGCCGCGCCAATGTCAGCATGCTTGATAACATTATGGTGAACTACTACGGTAATCCCAGCCCCATAAATCAAGTGGCTAGTGTTTCTACTCCTGACGCGAAATCGTTTTTAATTTCCCCATGGGAATCTTCAATTCTTAAAGAGATAGAGTCGGCCATTATCAAAGCCAATCTTGGAATGACACCTCAAAATGACGGTAAAGTGATTCGATTAAAAGTTCCTGAACTAACAGAAGATCGTAGAAAAGATTTAGCGAAAAGTGTTAAAAAAATTGCAGAAGATGCTAGGGTTGCCATCCGACTATCTCGTAAAGACGCTAACGACATTTTAAAAAAGTCTTTAAAAGATAAACTTATTAGCGAAGATGATCAAAAGCGCTTTTCTGATGATATTCAAAAAGTGACCGATAATTA
>JANODG010000056.1:0-1526 GCA_031412575.1 Bdellovibrionales bacterium | reverse complement strand
GCGCTGGCATCCCTGCCCAAGACAAAGCGGTTCGCCGACACGGTCGCGCCGGATGTCCTGAAACGCGAAATGACCCGGATCGCTGCCCTGCGAGGCGAGCTTGATGCCGTCAAGAACCCCTCACCCGCCAACGGTAAAACGCTTCTGGTCGCCAAAACGGGAGCCGCGACTGGCGACGGCACCAAGGACAAGCCGTTCGCGACCATCCCGCAGGCGCTCGCTGTCGCCGCGCCCGGGGACACCGTTCTGGTCGGGGCGGGCGAGTGGCGCGAGCCGCGCGGTATCTCGATCAAAAAGTCCGGGCGTCCCGATGCCTGGATCAAGATCAAAGCCGCGCCCGGCGCGCGACCGAAGATCATCACCTCCAACTGGAGCGGTTTCGAGCTGAGGGGCGGCATCTCCTATGTCGAGATCGAGGGCTTTGAGCTCGAATGGGTCGCGGACCCGAGTATCGTCGGTGAGAACGGGATCAAGGTCCACGGCGCGGGGATCGCCCCGATGTACGCCAGCCACCATCTGCGCTTTCTGAACAATATCATTCACGGCTACGGGACCGGCGGTATCTGCTCGCTCGACTGCGACTATCTGTATCTGGAAGGAAACGTCATCTACGACACGGCGAAGACATCGCCCTACGGTGGAAGCGCCATCTCGCTCTGCCGCTCCTTCAACTGCGACGATGCTCCCGGTTATCATAATGTCGTTCGGCGCAATATCTGCTTCGACAACGAGCTGAAAGTCTCTGTCCTCGAATCGGCAGGCGGCAACGGCAAAGCGCTCACCGACGGTAACGGGATCATCATTGATGTCTTCAATCGCAGCCGCGCCAATCCGCTCAAGCCGCACGGCGAGGACCGCAACGGCCCTCTCTTGCCCTACCGAGGTCGGACTCTGGTAGAAAACAACCTGATCTACGACAACGGCGGGCGCGGGATTCATATCTTCCGCTCCAGCAAGGTGGATGTGGTCAACAATACCTGCTACCAGAACCAGAAAACCCCCGACATCAACGCCGGGGAATTTACCGCGATCGAATCCGATCAGGTCGTGATCGCGAACAATATAGCCTACGGGCGCACGGGCAAGCGCGGCAACACCCAGGACGGCAGCACGCGGGTCGTCTGGGCCGATAACCTGTTCTACAATGTGGATGATGTCCTGATGCACCAGGGCGTCGTGCAGGCCGACCCGCTCTTTGTCGCCCCCGCACTCAACGCCAAACCGGACGGCTTCCGCCTGCGCCCCGGCAGCCCCGCGCTCGGCAAAGGCAGGGCGCTGATCACCCCCGCCAACGACCTCGACGGCAAACCGCGCCCGAAGTTCGGGCCTGTCGATCTGGGGGCGTTTCAGGTAAGCGTGAAGAAGTAGGGCTTTTTTTGTCAGGGGCTTTCAGGGCGGCGTGGGGGGGGGTTTTTTGGACCCACAAAAAAAAAAAGGGGAAAAAAAAAACAAACAAACCCCCCAAAAAAAACAAAAAAAAAACCAAACCACAACACCCCCCACCCCCCAAAAAAAAAAAAAAATAA
>JANODG010000055.1:0-4795 GCA_031412575.1 Bdellovibrionales bacterium | reverse complement strand
CGGTGTTATTGAAGGAGGAGGTTCTGGATTCGTTGTGTCGTCTGGTTGCAATTCATTGTCTGTTTGAGCGTTAGAAAATTCAGTGTTTGACTTTAAAGAGCCACAGTTTTGAAAGGCAATTGCGAAAAATAAAACGCTAACCAATGCGAGTGCTCTTTGAACGAATTTATGGCTCGTAATTTTAACTGACATACACCCAGCTCCATATGAAAATCACTATAGGTATTGATCGGCCAAAAAGGTCTAGACGTTAAAAGGTTTAACCCTTTGAATTGAATTAATATTCTTAAGGATCTGTTGAAAAATTTTAAATGGCATTGAATTAGAATTAGATGTTTCATTTTGAGAAAAAAAATGACTTCGAAAATTTTGAAGGCAAACAATCGCAACATTTCCACAACATCATCGATTTTCATGACTTCAAACGTTGACCAGAGTTTTTTAGAATTTACAACGTTTGTAAAAATTTAATCAGATTAAATTTATCTTCATTAGATAAAATTTGTTTTCCATTTATGATAAAAATGCCCTCGTCATGACCTTGTGAGCTCATACCTTTTATATCTGTGCGGTAAATTTTGTCTTCATCCGACCAATTTTTTCGATCTCTTTCAGGATAACCGTTACACTCAAAATCAAAATCTAAGTCGCGATTGTTGGGATCAATGGCGTAATAGGATTTAGGACGATCCTTAGCGGGTGAAAGTAAGGCGCATAAATTTGGGATTGCGTTGTTATGCATGTAAGGCCACCTTGCCCAAATTCCTACTAAAGGTGGTGGTACATAACCCTTTTGGGGTTGGATTATAATTTTATTGTTTTTCGAAATCTGAAGATCATTTAAGATTTCTAAGCTTTGCATTGATAAATAACGATAAGGATCGGTCCCTACATCGATCACTGGGGTTGGTTGAGGATATGTCACACGAAATGTTTTTATCTGCTTTGACCAAGGTTGATTTGCAAATTCAGGACGGCTCCAATTTTTTTCATAAACACCGTGGCATTTTGAACATGATTTGTTAAAAATCTTTTCGCCCTCGATGGCTTGGTTTTTCGGTATTCTTTCAGCTTCAAAAAAAGCTTCGATTCTTGGGGCTTCTGCAGAAAAAACAGCAGTAGTTAATTCTTTAATGATAGTTTCGTTTTCATTTAACCAATCTGACAATTCGTGCAAATCAGTTCCCCGTCCTATTTCGTTCCAAAGTAAATTGGTATAAATAGGGTTACCAGAAATTACGGATCCATCAGATAACCAACGATTTTTATATTTTACATTCCACCAGACAGCAGGCTTCGAATCTCCCGGATCGTGATCTAAGATATCATCAGGGCGTGGACGCTTTTCAAAATAGGTTGATTTATCAGCCCACTCATTTGGTTCGCGTTTTTTTAAAGATAAAGCAACTTGGGCAAGTGAAGTGTCTAGACCCAAAGTAACTGGCTTTTTAAAACCCACTGATTTTAAATTTGTGATTGATCGATCTAACCAGTACATTTCTGATTTGGTAGCACCAGTGTAAGTTTCAAATAAAAATTTATTATAATAATTTAAAGCTTTACCCCCTTGTACAAAAAATTCATTAGCCCTAGGAAAGCGCTTGGTCATTCCAAAAACAGTCACCCCAAACAACTGATCCGAATGGCACGTGGCACAGCTCATGGTGAAGAGTTTAGTATTGTCTTTGTTGATTTCACTGTAACCCGGTCTGTCTCCCCGAGAGTTCTTTTTAAGGCCCACCCAATCTAAAAGCCCGCCAAAATCGTTGACACCCACAACAGATTTAAAAACTTCGTTAAGAATACCTTTGATGGGGTTCCATGTTTTGTTATCTAGAATTTCTTGAATAGGACGCTCTGGCAATAATACACCAGTAATACTTACTGGATATATTAGCGCGTGTATTTGTCCTTTAGATTGAAAATTTAAAAAGTTGTCAGGTTGTAATTGATAAGGATTTGACCTTCCGTCAGTTGGAATTTTATCTAATAAAGTCCAATTGGATACATATTCTTTATTTGATATTTTTAGCGCTTCGCCTGATCCATCGATTTCGGAAGACGTAGTATTGAAAGATTTGGCACAACTGATCAGCGCCATAAGGCAAAAGATCGAAAATAACTTTTGTAAGATTTGCGATTGATTTTGACTCGTTCGGTTATCCATAACCTTCCCCTATCGACCAATTCCATTAAGCCGACATTAAAATTAAATAATGGAAGTGAAGGGGGTTCAAGACACTGATCGTCTGACAAAATCTTTAAAATAATGACGATGAAGCTTTTGGTCAGGACAAAAAAAGATTCCCCATCAAGGCATTTCAAACTAATGTGAGGCACTTAAGGGAAATAGGCCTGCTTCAGCAGACGCTTTAAAAAAAGGAATTTAAAAACACGTGGAACCAACCAGACCAAATAATTCTTCGGCTCAAAAAGTGCGTCCTAGTTTTGAAGAAATCTACATGCAGCTTGCAGAAACCTTAGCTGCTAGATCGACCTGCCACAGGCTTAATGTTGGAACCGTGATCACGTCGACGGATTACCGTAAAGTCCTTGCCGTGGGCTATAATGGCAATGCTGCGGGGTTAACAAATGGGTGTGATCGAACAGATGTAGGTAATTGCGGGTGTTTACATTCGGAAGAAAACGCGGTCATCAACTGCGACTCGCCCCGATTTGTAGAAAAACATGTTTTTGTAACACACCTGCCATGTGTTTCATGCGCAAAGCGCTTGATTAATTTGGGCGGTGTTAAAAAAATTTTTTTTCGTAACGAATATCGAAGCTCGGACTCTTTAGAGCTTTTAAAGACCGTGAATATCGAAGTCATTCATTTAGATTAAACGAATTAAAAACCGCCTTTTTTTAAAAAGCGGCTCTTCGAAAAATTATCTAAAGTAAAATCTTATTGGCAGACTAGCGGATCTAAACTTCCGCAAGTGTACTGCAATCCTATGATTGCGCCCTGAGGTGGTATCATTGAACCATAGAAGCGAATTCTATTTGTAGCGGGTTCGTACTGATAACCGTTGGTCGGACTATTGGGCACAGGATTATTGTTGTTAATCCCTTCGACATAAACTTTCAATGTTTCAACAGCAAGAGCATCTATCGGAAATCTCAATGTAAAGAAACTTGCTAATGATGAAATCGTGTCACCCAGAGCAGATAGCGAAGGACCAAAGTTCGAACATTTACTAAATATTAAACCTCCACTTAGTTGCGACACATAAGCTTGAAAGTATCCAAGCTGGTTACCGGATGTATTAGTTCCAGTTGAACATTGACTACCGCTATCCACTGCAGATAGGGGTAAAAAATAAGGAACATTTCCTGTAGATGGAAGATCTTGAATTGCGTGTACTGAAACTGTAGTTGTTAATAAGTCATGTTTCTTTAGAGCATCCAAATAACTTGCTGCAGAAGCTAGATGGAAATCGATAGCTAAATTATTATTAGCCACCAATGTAATTGGATCATAACCAGCCCATGTGTTTATAAAAGTGCTTCTTAACGAGCCTAAAGTTGAACTTGTGTTTGCAGGGTTACCACCAGAACCTCTGTTAGATCCATGAAGAACTGTTCCAACACTAGCCTCAACTAAATTGTTTGGAATTGGTCCATCACCTTCATCACCCACATGAATTATGGCAAGATGTGAGTTGGGTCTTGGAAATCGTTGATTGGCGTCAGGATAAAATTGCTTCATATTACGAATAGTTGTTTCGGCGGACTCTAGTGCTCTTTCATCACCAGTTCCAGCTAATCCTACAAGAATATTCTTTTTAAATTTTGCAATCATATTGGCGCGAGTTAATGCCGTGGCTCCATGTGAAGCTAAAATATGATCCGTTGTGGGCGCAGGAGTTCCGTTACCAATTGTCGTTTGTAAAGGTGCATCTACACCGGGAGCGTCTGGATCGACAGTTCCAGCGATAGATTGACTTCGCTGATGCTGGGAGTTTGCACCACAGTTGTTACCAAAACCACATCTAAATTCGCTCGGGGTACGACCTGATTCACGTGAAATAAAGTTTCCACTTGAGTATTTACTAGCGCCAGATTCATTGCAAGTAACATTAGTCCACGTATTTATGTCTGAATTATTTGGGTTTATTGTCTTGCAATTCATATTCTGACCTTGACCAAAAGCAGATGTCTTTGCGACTGCTACACGGAAATCGAACCCTTTATTATAAAATAAATCGATGAACGATTTAAAGTTATTAAAAAGGTCTTGTTGCTCTTGTGACATCGAACCAGAGTCGTCGATCACGAAAAGAATATCTATTTTCGTATCAGCGTTTGTGTTCTGTTGAAATTGATCAATAGACGGCAAAACGGAAATCGAAACGTCGCCGCCACCACAACCGTTGACTGTAAAAAATAAAAACAACATTGCTACGTAAAACAAATTCTGTTTTTTCATACGATCACGTTCCATAGGGCATCCCCTTAATTACTTTAATCAGTAACTTATCGGGTTTTTCTAGAAATTAGATTAGACTTTTGGCCAGTCCATAAGTTCGACAGATTTTTTTAATTTATGTACCAATTTAATGCGTCATATAGACGCAGCTATTTTAAGACATTTATTTAAGACAAGCTTTTCTAGCAGCTAAACAGACGTAGAAGGTTCCTGTCGCCAATCTTTTTTCACAATTAATCGAGCACCTTTTTTGTATGTCGCATAAGACCAAATCCACTGGTGCATCACAAAAAACTTATTCTTAAAACCAATTAAGTAATAGATGTGAACTACTAGCCAAACCAACCAAGCTGCAAATCCGTGAAA
>JANODG010000054.1:0-11346 GCA_031412575.1 Bdellovibrionales bacterium | reverse complement strand
CCCTATCAGACCTACGTTACAAGATCGTGGACTTGATCCGAATCTTGAAGATCAAATGGAAAACATGAGCTGTGTAGACTTCGCAAGACGTTGTTTGGGACGTGCCTTTAACAAGGTTGGTTTATCTGATCAGTGGCAGCGTATCGAACAGTTTAATCCCGACAAAATAGGCAATCGAATGCAGCACGCTCTGCAAGCTTTAGGCTGGAAGATTCTTTATTGGAACCCCGATCCTTCACAAAACATAAATTGGGATGCCGACGATAAAAAAATCGCCCCTTCAAACCCATTAAATGTTTGGGGGTATAACGAAGCCCGATACAATTCGGTCCTAAGAAGTGGAACTTATTTGTATAATAAAGTTGATGACACTAGAAGCCTGGTCAATTTCGGGACTCGCCAACCACGATTTTTAGAAACGATGGATTTCGGTGTTGGAACAGCAAACGGTGGATACCATGTGTTTTTAGTAAATAAAACCAACGTCATTGAGGCCCACTCTTCACGTTCTTTATTTGCTTTGGATAACTTAGAGTTTAGCCCTTTTAATCCACTTGAAACGGGCGGCGGTCCACGTTGGACACGCACCGAAAAGTATCGCTCAGGTTTACTTGTGGTTCCACCAAACACAGCTCTTTAATTTTATTCTGAGAAAGAATATAATTAAAGTTTAACTTCGATCCATGACCTCTGATAACAAAGGTATAAGATAAGCAGTCATTGTCAGTTAGAATTTTTATTTAATCAGTTGATACCATTATGGGTAAACTAAGTGCGATGATAAAGTTAAGCTAAAAATTCTCTTTGTACCCCAAATAGAAGCTAAATTGAAACTAAGAATTTTAAAGGACCTAACAGATGTTTAACTTCGAAAAACTCTACACCTTTTTCTTTCAAGCTTTTCTTTCTGAAAATACCAAATTAAAAGTCGAAAAAGTTATAACGTTTATTGCTATTTTTAGTTTTATCACCCATTTAATAATCATTGGGTTGGTTGATTTAGAGTTAATACAAATCAATTCTCCTACAAAACTTTTAACAAATCCAATTGCAGCTCTGTATACACCATTTTCTTTCATTCTTATTTATGAAGTCTATTTACTTATATATTATTTACCTAAATCGATAACTATATACATAGCTAAGCAGTATGAAATTATGACGCTTATCCTTATTAGGCGTATTTTTAAAGATCTAGCGGAAATTAAACTTACTTCTAAATGGTTTGAAGATCGAAGTGATTTGGCGTTCACTTACGATATTATTTCTACAGCAATTTTATTTTTCTTAATTTGGATCTTTTATAGCTTAATCTTGAAACAAAAGGAAAATGCCACTTCAAAATCCTCAAGCTTTCCGGGAACATCTTATTTTATTAAAATGAAAAATATAATAGCGACAGTTTTGGTTCCTATTTTTATAACCATCGCTTTAGTAAGTTTATACCGCTGGCTGTTTTCCGTTTTTAATGGTTCACCGTCTGACCCTAATAAATTTGAAAACATAGACCGGATATTTTTTGACAGTTTTTTTACAATATTGATTCTAGCTGATGTCCTACTTTTATTAATCTCATTTTTAAGGACGGATCAATTCAGCACTGTAATTCGAAATTCAGGCTTTATCATTTCGACGATTTTAATTAAGCTTTCGTTTGGCACGGAAGGGATACTCAATAATATTTTAATCGTTGTGGCGGTTTTATACGGCATCATTATTCTTGCGATATATAATAGGTATTCTAAACTTCCTTATAATTCTTAATTTGATTTAATTGAGCTTCGAAAAAAGACTTTAAGCTGCTATTGTTACCAAAAATTTTTGGTTCGTCTGTTGCTGCCGGCACAAATGAAAAATATTGCCCGAAACCAATATGCAGTAAAAAATTAATCACGTGGAAATTTTACCCAATTTAAGGGGAATTTAGAATCAACATTTTCTCAACTCTATTTAAATTAGAATTAATCTACGGCACAGTCATTGCTTTTTAAATTTCAGCATTAATTTAAAACGAGTTATATAACAATGAAAGGGATTTTTTTCTATGGAATCTAGTGCTGGCTATCAAAAAAGTAAAGACCTTGTGACTAAAACACTAAAAGAAGGTGTAGATGAATTACAAGAAACGAATAAAGATCATAAGGAAGGAGAAGTAACAAAAGCAGTAGAAAATGAAACTTCTAAAATACCATCAATAGTCTATTTAAGTTTGGCAGTTACATCCATGGCTTTATCCTTAGGACTTGCGATGAGGTCAAAAAATAAAGACACAGCTACTTTTGTAGGTCTTTGGGCTCCATCATTTTTGATTTTAGGTCTTTACAACAAAATTGTTAAAACTCAAGGTTCCGACATGAGCCGTAAAATTGGCTAAAATAAAAAAACGTTAAAGAGTTTTCTAAAAATTTTTCTTTCACTTTAAGATTTTACTAAAGAAAAAGAATAGTCGGAAGGCAGTGAATGTTACTAATCACTTAGAACCGAGGGAGGCTTGTCAGGCTAAAACTGGTTGCAATCCTGAAAGCAATATAAATTTAATAGTTTACTCCGGCACCTAATCAGCGTCGCGTCTGATATCTTTTAGAATCCTGCGTAAGATAAATCTTCTGCAGGATTTTTTTTTAATCATGTCATTAGAATAAATTGAATATGACATGATTGCGCTTGCGAAGATTTAATTTATCAAGGCTTTGTCTTTTAAATTTTTAATTGAATCAGCTATCACCTTAGCGTTTACTTTTTGATAGCCGCCTGAAAGCATCATCACTATTGGGATTTTATTTTCAATTGCAAATTTAAACACAAGCTCGTCTCTGAGAATCACGCTAGCTTCGTCGATATTTAAAATCCCCAATGGGTCACCTTTTAAGATGTCAGTCCCAGCGTTATAAACTAAAAGATCAAAATCTTTACGCAATTTATTTAAACCCTCTTTTAATTTTGCAATATACTCTTCGCCATTTTCTCCGACGCTAAGCTCGACCATTAAGTCGATTTCTTTTTTAGCATTTTCATCTTCGGGAAATATATTGTGATTGAACATATCGAAGATAAAAACGTCCTCTCTGTCTTTAAAGTCTGTAGCCGGTCCATCACCTTGATGGGCATCTAAATCTACGTACAAAACTTTATTTACGTTTTCTTTTTCTAGAGCAATTTCTATGGCCATTGTTATATCATTAAAAGCACAAAATCCATGGCCCTTATTTTTAGAAGCATGATGAAATCCCCCACCTAAATGTATGGCCCAACCTTTTTTTAAAGCTGCAGTCATCGCAAGGATCGATCCCCCGGCAGCGTGTAACATCGGTATTAAGACTTTCTTTCGTGTTAACCTAGCCGGTAACATAGATACGATTCCGATCTCTGTGATATGAGCTAAGGCCACGGCACTTTTGTGAGTATTCAAATACTCTTCCGAATGAAACATTTTAAGCATCTTGGTGTCAGGCCTTGGGGATCTTACAAAATCCTGCTCTTCAAATACTTTGTCGCTCACTAAACGCTGATAAATTTTTGAATATTTTTTGGAATCAAAGGGGTGCAGATTTTCAAGTCCCCAGAAAGATATGTTGTATATCGGGTTATAAAATATTGGAGTCTGTTTTTTCCCAAAATCATAATTTTTAAAGAAATCGATGTCTCTTTCCTCTCCCGAGACAGGCCAAAAACAATACATCGATAATACAAAAAATGGAGAACCGTAAATAAGGATTCGAGTTAAAATATGTTTGGCAAAAAACTTCATTCGCCCTTCTGAAAAATTTTTATAGATTCGAACAAGTCAATTTATTCGAAGCCAATGCTTTCTAATCTATTCAAATTTAATTTATTTAATTATATGATGATGGTTTTTTTTAGATTAATCAAGACAAAGAAATTCGAGTGACGCCAATGACTTCCGTGATTTTCTGCAAGTCTTGCATCACAAGTCCCAATTGAGCCGTATCTTTGACACTCACATCAAAAAGACAAATAGCTTTGTTGTCTCTTGTCGTTCGAATCTGAGCATTATGTATATTTATGCCCCTAGAATGGAACACTTCACTGAACTTAATTAATAGTCCCCGTGTGTCTGTACTAATCACGCGAACGCGGACCATACGATCCACTTGGGATTTTTCGACGTTCCACTGCACGTCGACTCTGCGTTGTTCATCCATTTCAAAAGTTCGTGCGCAATCCGCACGGTGAATGACGATGCCTCGCCCAAGTGTCACAAAACCAATAATGCTATCCCCTGGAATGGGGTTACAACATTTTGCATAATGAACTAAAAATTCCGACATTCCATCAACGATAACCAGCGAAGAGGATTTTTTCTTCTTTGCAATAGCCGCTTTGAAGGCTTTCTTTAAGTAACTTGTTTCTTCGTCTTCCGTTGTGACTAAAGATTTATTTAAATCAGGAAACAGATCGATAATATTTTGTGGAGTGATTTTTCCGTAACCGACTTGGACTCTTAAATCATCGACGGCATTGCACCCTCGATCCTTCATGAACTTTTCTAGTTCCGGGGCTTTGGCGTATTTAGCAAAACTTGAACCGATTTTTCGAAAAGCCTTATCTAAAAGAATCATCCCTACTTCAAACGCTTTTTGACGCTCTTCAGTTTTAATGAAAGCTCTAATTTTTGTTTTAGCACGAGACGTGACACAAATTTTTAACCAGTCTTTAGAAGGCTTTTGAGTGTTTTGCGTGATGATCTCGACAAAATCCCCGTTCTTCAGTTGGTATCTTAAAGGGACACCCTTACCGTTGATTTTTGCACCCACACATTTAATACCCACTTCGGTGTGGACAGAAAAAGCAAAGTCTATGGGTGTCGCTCCATCGGGAAAGGCTTTAACTTCACCTTTCGGTGTAAAAACATAAATGTCGCTTTCAAAAAGATCTGACTTCACATTTTCTAAAAACTCATCAGAATCACCGGTCTGTTGATGAAGATTTACAAGTTCACGAAGCCAGTTAAACTCTTGAGCCGAAACTTCACCAGTGTCTTTACGTCCAACGGATTCAGTTTCTTTATATTTCCAGTGGGCTGCGATCCCCTGCTCTGCGATCAAATCCATTTCATCAGTACGAATTTGAATTTCAATACGTTTAAGTCCAGGTCCAATAACCGTCGTGTGAAGACTTTGATAGTTATTAGACTTGGGCATCGCAATGAAGTCCTTAAATCGACCAGGAATAGGTCGCCAGATCGAGTGAATATGCCCCAAAGCTTCGTAGCATTCGGAAACTGTTCCAAGTATGACCCTAAAAGCTAAAACGTCATTCACCTGTTCGTAGGCAATACCATCGCTGATCATTTTTTTGTGAATCGAATATAAATGTTTTGGGCGACCTTTGACTCTGAACTTAGCTTTAAGTCTTTGCGCTAATTCTTTAAGAATGTCGCGTTTAACGTCTTCGATGTATTTTTCTCTTTCATTTTTTTTGCTCTGAACTTTTTGACTTAAATCATAGAAAGCTTCTGGGTTCGAAAATCTAAAACTTAAATCTTCCAACTCCACTTTTAGCCAGTTGATACCTAAACGACTGGCTAAGGGCGCATAAATATCTAAGGTTTCGGTGGCAATACGTTCTTGTTTTTCAAAAGGCATATGATCAAGAGTGCGCATGTTGTGAAGTCGGTCCGCAAGTTTAACTAAAACCACACGAACATCTTTACCCATGGCTACAATCATTTTTCGAATGTTTTCGCCTTGTTTTTCATGGGTGTGACGAAAACGCATTTGAGAAATCTTAGTCACTCCGTCCACAAGATGGGCCACCGACGGACCGAATTTGGTTTTGATCTCTTCTAAGGTGGCTTCAGTGTCTTCAACGGTATCGTGAAGAAGCCCTGTTGCGATAGTGTCAACGTCGAGTCGCAAGTGGGCCAGGATACCAGCAACGCCCAGGGGATGGGAAATATAAGGTTCTCCACTTCGGCGCACTTGTCCTGTGTGGGCTTTTTCTGAATAATCGTATATTTCTTTAAGGCGCTGGCAACTGGCTTTAGGATTGTAATTTAAAACAATCTCACAAAGTTCATCAATAGTTTCTGGGGAATACGTTTTGTCTAAAAGTTTATCTTGCATATAATTTAGAGCGGCCCTCTTTGATCAAAGATAACACAGCCTAATTAGAAATGCTTTAGATTTGTAAAAAAAAATATAAAGTTGAATTGATTTATTAATAAATAGCACTTCTGAAATGAAGTCCATTTTGAATAGTGACAATGGAGTCTTAAGAGTAAGACCCACGCAACAAGTCTTTTTGAATTTCAGATGACGGAGTCGAGTCTGTCCACTGGTTTCTATCAAAAGAAACAGTTCCCGCAGAAACTTCTCTAAGAGCGTTTACGATATGTTTATTGTTGCTTTTGGAAAGCGTTAAATTAGATCCCTTGATCAACTGTTTAGCTCTTTTAGAGACTAAAAGTACCAATGCAAATCTATTTTCAACTTTTTCAAGACAATCTTCTACCGTAACTCGAGCCATTAAAGACCTCCAACTATGATTCTTATAACCCTATTAGTTTGGACCATCAAGCTTAAAGTTTAAGCCCGCGGCAGGCGGAAAAGTTCCAGCGAGCCCCACGAAAGTCGAACGAAGTTCGACGTGTGGGTGCGAGTGAACTAGACAGCGCCTAAAAACAATTTTTTTAGTTTTTGTAATTACTAAGATACTGTCTAGTTCACTCGAGCACACTTTGGGCGGCTTCGCACGCCCAGTGCTCTCGCTGGAACTTTTCGTCCTGCGTAGGGCTTTACTTTTTAACTAAAACTTTGAAATCAGACCAGCGAGAGTAAAGCACGATCGAATACAAAATTGTAACGACAAGAGCCATCACTAATCCCGCAGGCTCTACAAAAATGTGAACTAAAAGTATGTTTACAACAATGGGGCCTAAAAAAATCAAGGCTAGGTTTACAAACAATCCACTTAATAACAGTAAAGCTGAAAAAACCTGTAAGCTTTTTACGAGAGGCATCATGTACGAGATTCTAAACAATCCACCCAGAATTTCTGCGACTTCTGGTTTAGGTGGCGGCATGGGAATAAAACCTGATCCTGTGAAAATCATCATCAGTCCGTTGGACCCAAAAACTAAAAATAATAAACCTAATAATATTCTTGCCCCTAAAAATACTTTTGCATTCATCATACGTCCTTAATTGGCTTAAGAGTTTAGATATTTATCGACAACATCGCTAAATTCTTTGAAGGCTTTTTCAAAATCGTCATTGATGATCTGAACATCGAATTCGTCGGCTCGTTTCATTTCAACTTCAGCACTTTGCATGCGTACATCGATATCGACAGGAAGCTTTCCTTCGCGTTTTAAAATGCGATCTTTAAGAACGGCGATACTTGGTGGTTTGATAAAAACCGTTAAACATTGCGGGAATTTTTCTCGAAAAGTTTGCGCCCCTTGAACATCTAAATCCATAACCACAGCGCGCTTTCTGGCCCAGTTCCATCGAAGTTCATCCCATGGAGTGCCGTAATGATAAATATGAACATTGGCCCATTCGACAAAAAACTCTTGGCTGATCAGTTTTTTAAATTCTTTTTCGGTCACAAAGTGATAAGGGTCACCTTCAGTTTCGCCTTTTCGCATCTCACGCGTGGTGAAAGTGGTCACATCCCTTAACATGGGAAAAAGACCCAATGCTTTATCGATAAAAGTATTTTTACCTGCCCCGCTTGGTGCAGCTACAATGATGAGTTTTTCTGTCATAAGGCATCTCTTTGTGAAAAGATTTAATCTTTATTTAGCGTCCGTTATCTTAGCATTCAGTATAGCTTTAGCTTAAACAACTCCCCAATGAATTTAAAATAACTCGACTTTAAACCAATAGGGATATCATCGTTAATGTCAGACTTATACTTTAGAATCAACATTTGTAAGTTTAATTATCGTTTTAATTGTCCGCTTAATTGTCGGTTCCGTTATGGGTTCAAGTGTTGGCTTAATTATATATATTTGTTTCGCCTTTGACTTGTTAGAAACTGGTATAGTACTTGCCTAATGAGAGTATGATCACATTTACAAAAACCAGCATTTTTAAGTGGCCCCGACTGTTATTGATTGCATTAGTAATCCTAGCCACTTTTCGTCCCCTTTTCGCAAATTCCCCTATACAGGCGACTGAACTTTCGACACTTCTTGGTAAGAAAGCTTACATTTTTTTATCTGAAGAACTCAGCGAATCTGAATTTAATTATTTAGAACTTTTAGCTCTAAGAGTCTCGATTTTTGACAAACTTACACTGGGTGGTGAATTTCTAGCACCATGGGACACAACCTATGCCACCCAAAATAATATTCTAAATATCTTACGTGGTTTAGCTCCTTTAGCTTCTGAGGCCTATGACTTAGAAGCCATCATGAAAGATTCAAGCTCGGACCGAGACTTAAAAAACTTAGCCGAAGACGAAATGACCTTAATCAAAGAAAATATCTACTCTGAGCTTCAACTTTTAAGACAGTCCCTTTGGGATTTGGTTATACCCTCTGTCACAGGCGATATAATTTTAGAAATATTACCAGCAGCGGATCGTCCTGAAAGCACTATGGCTGTAGGAACATTGGCTCAGTTTTATAAAAATTTGGCTACGAATAACGGTTGGACTTATGAAGTGGTAAGTTCAAAAGAGGATGAAAGGTACCAAGGTTCTTTGATCGAAGGTGGAATACGTTTAGGACATACCTTTATTAAAATTAATGGCCCAGATGTGTTTCGAAAATTATTTTTAGAAACTGGGGTTCACAGGTTTATTTTCACCGACGATCAAGTCATTGGCTCCTCTGTAAGTAATAGTCAAACACACACCAATTATGCTCAGGTTCGTGTCTACCCAACTCCGCGCCCTACTGCCTTCGTATTTAAGCAAGACGTTATAGAATTTCAATTTGTTCGAAGCAGTGGAGCTGGTGGTCAGCACGTTAATAAAACGTCATCTGCTGTTCATGCCAAACATGTGCCTTCGGGTTTAAGAGTGTTTGTTCAACAAGAAAGAAGTCAGCACGAAAACAGAAGACTTGCCATCGAAATGTTAAGATCTATGTTGTTCGCACAACACATTGAACGACAGCAGCAAGATCTTCTTAAAGTCAGGAATCAATCCCAAGTCATATCCACGACATCACCTTATGTCAGAACTTATAATTTACTCAGAGACCCAATTAACACTAGAGCCATACTAAATGGTCAAGTGAACTTGTCGTCTTTTAACAGTTGGGAAAAAGTTCTTGAAGATAAAATGGATGATTTTTCGAAAGCTTTGACGTTTGAAATCAATGATCTTTATTCACGATTTCCGGCGCTAAGACGTTCAACGAACGACACCATGATGCTGATGAGTCAAAACCACAGGGCTACGACTTTAAACATGTGCTCACAGTATTTAGACAAAAAATAATCTATTAAAATGCCACTTAAGCCCACATGGATTAATCTTAATTATTCTATGTTTTGCACCTGTTGTCTTATTTTTTCTATAATGGCTTTAGCGTCCATGACTTCAGTTGTGATTTTCACAGAACTCGACTTTGACCCTATTGTATTCACTTCACGAAAAAGTTCCTGCGCATAAAAATCCAGTTTTTTTCCTTCTGCTGCAGGGCTGGATAATAAATTTAAACAGGCTTTGATGTGTTCTTTTAACCGAACAATTTCTTCTTTGATGTCAGACTTATCGATCAAAAGAAGTAACTCTTGATTTAATCGATCCGGATCAAATTCTGATTTCCAAAGCTTAACTTTGTCTTTGATTTTAACTTCGATTTCTTGAGGATGGCTTCTCGCTAGCACTTCAAGAGAGGCTCTTACTTTTTCTAAATTTTGAAGCAAAGTTTTAATTTCAGCCGCTAAAGCTTTGCCTTCACGGATTCGTTCTTTATCGAAATCTTTAATTAAACGATCAATACATTCCAAAAAATCTGTTTTTTTAAAATCCCCTTGTTCAAGCAGAGATTGATCCGACGAATCTTTCGATTCAAACACATCACCAAATTTTAAAATATTTGAAATTTCGTCATTCAAATCGATTTTTAAATGTGACGCCATTTTTTTTAAATCCTTGTGAAAAAGCTTAGCTTTATATAAATCAATTTTTTTAGCTTGAGTTTTTTTATCGAATTGAACCTGAACAAAAAGATCAACGCTTCCCCTTGAGGCAAACTGATTTATTTTTTGTCTGATTTCTTTTTCAAAAACAAAAAAATCTTGAGGCGCATGCAGTCTCAAATCAAAAAACCTGTGGTTTACACTCTTGATTTTGATGCTGATGTTTTTTTCTGTTAAGGCTGCAAATCCTGTCATGCTCTTCATACTCTTTCCTTTTATTCGAACCGGCCTTGCCCATGATTGATTTAGATTTTCTTTTCTTTGTTGTAATTTTTAAATTTAGTAACTTAGATCTACTGTCACCCGCTAACGGCCGCAGGCTCGTCTCCTGCCAATCGTCACTTCGTGCCGCTTGGCACGATACGCCCTGCGCGATCGCTGATGTGACTGTAAATCTAAGTTACTAAATTTAAAAATTACAACAAAGAAAAGATATTCTAAATCAATCATTGGCAAGGCCTTCGTTATTGTTGGAGGTTGCCCAGTCGAGGGCTTTTTGTTTTTCGGTGATGGAGTGAAACCATACGATGCTTTGATCTGATCTGAACCAGGTCATTTGACGTTTCACTAAGTTCATCGTGTTTTTTATGATTAAGTCTTTAGATTGTTCTAAATTAATTTCGTTATTTAAGTACATGATTATTTCTTTGTAACCTACACTTTGAAGTGGTTTCCAGGTTGATAAGCCTTGGTTGAGTAAGCCTTTGACTTCATCAATGAGACCTTCTTCTAACATTGCGTCTACCCTATTTGATACTCGACTTAGTATTTCTTCCCTTTCGAGATATAGTCCTAATTTAGGATGTCGATGATGCTCAGAGCGATTAATTTCAGAGCGCCGTTTCACTTCAGATATTTTTTTGCCTTGGCTAAAATAAACTTCTAAGGCTCTATGGATTCGATATTCGTCGTTGGCGTGGATGTGTTTTAAACTTTCGGGATCGACTTCAGTTAGCTTTTTTATTTTTTCTTCGAGGGACAATTGATTTAAAAAAGAAATCTTATGTTTCATTTCTTCCGTTAAAGTTTCGATTTCTTCCATTCCAGTTTCTAAGGCTTGGATGTAGAAGCCACTTCCACCGACGATCAAAAAATTTTGGTCTTTGTGTTTTGGTTCTTTTTTTAAAACTTCAAACTGTTTTCACAATTTAATTTTGTTAAAACTTATACAAATTCTTTATCTCTTTATTTAGTTATTACATATTACCTCTGCCGAAATTAA
>JANODG010000053.1:0-10771 GCA_031412575.1 Bdellovibrionales bacterium | reverse complement strand
AATTTGTGGACGCTATGGATTTCTCGAACATGAAACACCAATCTTTGAACACTCAATGGTTTTTGAGAAAAACCTTGGCGAGGACTCAGATATCGTTTCTAAAGAAATGTATTCCTTCGTGGACAAAGGTGGCGAACGTTTTACTCTAAGGCCTGAAAATACAGCCAGTGTCGCTCGCCTATTTATTAGTCATAAATTACTCCGAGAGATTCCTTATAAAGTTTTTTACCAAGGCCCTATGTTTCGTCACGAAAGACCGCAAATGGGTCGGCAAAGACAGTTCACTCAAATCGGGGTTGAGAATTTAGGATACAAAGATCCCAAAGTGGACGCCGAAACTATAGAATTGGGTTGGAGACTGATTAAAGAGTTAGGCTTAAGCGAAGATAGCGAAGTCTTAATCAATTGCTTAGGGTCCGATGAGGATCGCGATCTTTTTAAGAAAGATTTAGTTAAGTATTTATCCAAGTACTCAAGCGAACTTTCTGAAGACAGTCAAAAGCGATTGCATACAAACCCCTTACGCATTCTAGATAGTAAGGCCGACGAAGATAAAAGTATTCTAAAAGCTGCGCCAGAATTAATCGACTTCATAAATCCTGAAAGCTTAAAAGAGTTTGAAAAAATCCAATCTTTACTTAAAAGCATGTCGGTTCCCTTTAAAGTTGATTCACAATTAGTTCGCGGATTGGATTACTACACCGACACCGTTTTTGAGATTGTGAATTCGAAACTTGGGGCACAGTCGACGGTACTTGCCGGTGGTAGGTACGACAACCTTATCGAAGGCATGGGTGGACCAAAGTGCCCTAGCATTGGTTGGGCGTCGGGCTTAGAGCGTTTAAGCCTACTTGTAAATTACAAAGCCCCTACTGTTTTAAAAGTCGGAATCGTCGACATGGATCACACTCAAGACGAGTACCTTATGGTCACGAACCAGATCGTAAGATCTAAGTTTGAAACCTATTGGAGTGCGACGGGAAATTTTTCGAAACAGATGAAAAAGTGCGAAACTCAAGGTTGTAAGTACGTAGTTATTTTTGGGCCCGATGAGGTGTCAAAGGCTATGGTTCAAATAAAAAACCTCGAGACTGGTGAACAGGTCGAGGTTTTATTAAAGGAACTAATACACTTTAATTTTTAATTAGCCGCAAGAAAGACTGATTTTTAAACCGTCTTTTGTGGATCGCACACCAACGTTGTCGAATTGAATGTAATCACAGTTGTCTTCAACTACTTTACTTAGACCATCTTGATCTTCACAAGTTTGTTGGAAGATTGTAATATAGTCGTTGGCGGCATTATCGTACTTCGCGACTTGGTAATAAAAAATTGCATCTGTTTGATCTTCTAGTAAAGCGTAGCTTACTATACATGAGTTTTTTGTAGAAGCTTCTGCAGCTATGCCGACGAGTAACATTAAACATATTAAAAGATTTTTCATTTTCCCCCTTAAAATAAAACCCAATGTTTTACTTCGAAGGTCCACACTTATTTTAGAATTTTCTAAAATACAAGTTGTTTATATTTTCGATGTCGCCGTCGCTAAGAAACCTATTGTTTTTAATCTCTTCCTCTTTGTCTTTTATTTTGATCGAATACAGTTCTGTCGACTTAACAAAGGCCTTTGAGGGATAGATCATTAAAGACTCATAATCGATATCTAAAGAAATATTTCGGTAAATGTTTTGAAACGGCGTAGGTAGAACCTCAAAATTAATTAATTTTTCGGGAATGATATTTTGTTCGAAAACTAACAGATGACTGTCTCTGATTTCACGTTGGTGTTCGTGTATGAAACCCAGCACATGCATTATTTCGTGTTGAATTTCTGAAACCTCGCAGCTAGGTTTTAATAAAATAGGTTGGGCCCCGCCGACTCGCCCGACATAACTTGCGCATAAAGATTCTGAAGGTGAAAACACAATAAAATCTTTTTGTAAGCCGTCGTACTCTAAAAATTGCACCGATGTTTTTTTAGAAAATACATCTAGGGCTTGAATCACTTTAGTCCGAAGTTCTGGGGAAAGTTTCGCATCAAATGCGAAAGGTATCTCTGCATTCGGCCAGATTCTTACCTCTTCATTATAAAATGTATGTCCTGAAGTTTGTGTTTTATCCAAGGGCTGACCCAACAAAATGTCTTCTGAAGCCACTGCAAAACCTTCGATGACTTTAAATTTAATGTCAGTTTTACTATTGAAAGGTTTTTTATCTTTTTTTTCCGAAGGCTTTAGGCCTTGATCAATAACAGCATCTTTTAATGAACGAGAATTATCCTCTGTGTTTGATTTATTATTGTGCAGATAGACCATCTTCGATGGCTGGCTGGGGATTTGACCTATTGAGTTATCTTCTGCTGATAATTTTAGTTTAGGTTTTTCATTTGTGAAGTCAGAAAATGTTTTGGCGTTGAAGTAGATCATCAACAAACCAAAAGCTAATCCTAAAAATAAAACAAAGCTTCGACTCAAGTTCATAAGTGTTAAATGTATGTGTTAAGCGCACGATAGTCATCTGAAGCTTATCCTTCTTAAATGACAACTTAATCCCTAGGCAGTTCATTTTTTAATATGCAAAAGCTATGAATTCTACTTGTCTTTTTTCGATTTTAAGATAGTTTTAGCACCTTGTTGCCCCGGTGGCGAAATTGGTAGACGCACAGGACTTAAAATCCTGGGCTTCCTTCAACGGGGCGTGCCGGTTCAAGTCCGGCCCGGGGCACCATCTTTTAAATCTCAGAAAAATCAGTGTTTTACAAAGGGACCCAGCCAGTTGTCTGAAACTGGCACGGGATTTTACCCATGCGGTTTCCTTCGCGAGCCAGCGACAAGACAATCAAAAAGTTGTAATTTAAGAATAATGGATTTGTTGGATAATTTTAAAATTTTAAATGAGCAAGTATTTCAAGTCTGTGGGCTAAAGTGTTCTCAGCCGAAACCAGAAATTGAAAGCTCAGAGTATCAAGCCTGCAGCTTCAAAATTAATAACAAAACCGTGCAATATCGTCATGCCAAGGCGACCCCAACGAAGAACGGTCAATTTGTAACTATATGGAAGCGAGTAGCCAAAAAACCAATTCAGCCTTATGATAATTCAGATAATATAGATTTTATTGTAGTAACCGTAAAAACAAAAAATCATTTTGGACAGTTTGTGTTTCCAAAATCGGCATTAATTAAACAATGTGTATTTTCTGTGAATGGTAAAGGCGGCAAGAGAGCTATTCGAGTTTATCCACCTTGGGATAAAGCCGAAAGTAAACAGGCTGAAAAGACACAAAATTGGCAATTAGATTTTTTTGCAGAAATACCAAAAAATAAAATAGTCGATGTTGAAAGATTTAAATCGCTTTACTCAGCTTAAATCCCTGACATGCAGTTCGAAACTCCTCAACCTGGGAGCATCATCTTCAAAATCCATCACCTTATTAATCGACTCCAAAAAATCTTAATTTAAAATCGCTTTAGGCTAAGTAAAAATAGATCTGGCAAGGCGAAAACCAAGATCGTCGATTCTAAAAGTTTGCATACTTCTACGTCGATTCGTAGCAAGGCAGCCTCGTTCTGGATCATTCCATCCACCACCGCGGAAGACACGATATGTACCATACACTTCAGGGTCATAAAGGTCTTCGCACCAATCCCACACATTACCCAACATGTCGTAGAGTCCCCATTCATTTGGCTTTTTTAATCCTACAGTGTGTGTACTTCCCTTCGAGTTTCCTTCATACCAAGCAATCTCAGAAAGTTCGCCGTATCTAGGTCTGTTTGATCCAGCCTTGCATGCATATTCCCATTCTGCTTCAGTGGGAAGGCGATATCCGTCTGCCGTTTTATCAAAAACCGAAACGTCATTATTGATTTGGTAAGCACATTTAAATCCGGAAAGTTCTGAGAGTTTATTGCAAAATTTCACACAGTCTAACCAGGATACAGTTTCGACAGGGTGTTTTAAATCTTGAAATGCCGATGGGTTCTCTTCCATGATCGAAGCATACAAATCTTGAGTCACCTGATGTTGAGCAATAAGAAAAGAAGAAAGTTCGGCGATCCAGATTTTTTGTTTACGATCATCTCTCATCTGAAGATGGCCTGATGGAATTCTTAAAAACTGATCTTCAACATTTAACATTATATTTAGATTCGACTTGGGTTGTGTGCTGCTTCGGCGACTTTTGAGCGAGGTTTTAATAAATAGTCCCGCATTTGATCGTTGTCGCTGCGCCATATTACGTTATCAATAAAGTAATGGTGAATGTTTATAAAAAGCAGAAAAGAAAAATAAAATGGTGTTACGCCATAAGACGTCGAATTTTTTAAAAGTATATTGTCCATTCGCGAAGGTATGAAGTGCATGAGCATGCCTCCGAAAAGTATAAGCATAAAAAAATAGCCAGCTACAGTGAGCCACTTTTTTTTATTTGAAAATTGAGATTCCGTTTGTCCCATATCGGCTTCAATTTTATTTTTTCTAAAGGCATAAGCAAACAACAGATATTGTAGCGAATGAAAAAGAGGAACAATATATAAATAAGTGGAGTGTCTAATCATGGGCACAAACCAAGCGTAAATCGAAAGATAGCAAACCACAGCACTGAAACTTGGGACCATGCTGTCCTTTAAATATTTAAAAATATGTAAGACTATAACAAATAGTCCTGTGACCGCTAGGAGCCCATACGCTATCTGAAGTGTCCAATCGGGCAAGTCATAAGTGTGATAATTAATTCCGTAATATTCAGCACTTCTATTTTTAGTTTGCTTGCTTAAAAATGAAACCGCCCAAAGAGAAATTAAATTTATTTTTAACGCGTACTTCATACTTTGATTGTAAAAGTAATCAGAAAAACTATTGGTTACAATAATTCCTCCAAAGATTTGCTTCACGTAATGCCAGCCCACAAAGAAAAACAACGAATTGGTCAAATGATTTAAAATTCCCGAATTTGGTTTATTAAAGCCTAAGGCCAAAAGACCTAAAATGATTGTTGGCACAATGATAGCTGCCCAAAAAAATCTAAATTCAGTAAATATTTTTTTTCTATAATCGTCATAAAGCATGAAATAGGAAGCCATAAAATGGGGATAATTCACTAAGAAAGCAAAGTTATACATCAGCAAGGCAAATTCACGACTTACTTCTTTTTGAGGAACAGATAAAAAAATAACCGCCAGTGCGAAAATCGAAGCCCCACCAATTAAAAGCCAATCTACATATTTTGAAATTAAGTATCGAGGTTGCAAACCAATCACTTGCATTTCTGGTTGCGGATTGAATGTTTGAGTCTTTAAGGCAGCGTTCTGCATACCAAATTATACTTTGATTTTATAAGTCGTCTAAGATCATTTTTAGAACCGGACTTAAGTCATTAAAGACAGAAGACTATAGAGGATTTGGTAAAGCAAAAGGTTTATGATAATGAAGTATAACTAAAAACTATGCTAAGGACTTTCATGAGCTATTTTAAAATTGAGAAGTTCATTTTCCTATTGTTGGCTTATTTAATACTTTCGTCGTTTGGATGTGTATCTTCTAATCGGGTGTCTTCAGGATCTGTTTATCAAAGTGGTCAAGCCTCTTGGTACGGTGACAAATTTCACGGTCGACAAACCGCCAGCGGCGAGATTTACAATATGAATGCTATGACCGCCGCCCATCGAAAACTTCCCTTCGGCACCAAAGTTAAAGTGATTTCAAAAACCACAGGCCAGTCCGTGATCGTAACCATCAATGACCGCGGACCGTTTGCAAAGAAGCGCATCATCGATGTCTCAAAAGCCGCCGCCAAAAAGTTAGGAATGATCCGACTAGGCGAAATTCCTGTGAAATTAATCGTGCTTTAGCTACGAAAAGTAAGGAAGATTTCTAACCCAACTTACTTTATCTTAAATACCGACCTGTGGAATAAGCTCATCTTAATTATGGAAATTACATTTCTAATTTTAAATAGCCAGCTCTAGCTTTACCTTTAGTTTTTCAAGGTCATCAATCGCATTAGGTTCTAAAAGTAACGAACGGTCGATCTCGTAATTTTCTTTAATGATCGGCATAATTTTTTTGTTAAATAGGTCTTCTTGAATTTGTAACAAGTCCCCGATCAAATCATCGATTCCAGCATCGAGTTCACCGCTGTTATAAATATTTTCCGCCAATTCAATAATTTGATTCGGTGATTTGAAATTACTGAAGTATGTCAAAAGTTGCTTTTCAATTTCAATCTGATTTTCAATTTCAGGTTTTATTGTATAAAAGGACCGTGGTGTTTGCAAAATGAGTTCAAAAACATTTAACAAATTTGACATATTCATCTTTGACGAAGGAAATATAACGTTACCATTTACAGGTGCGCAGCTTAATCCTTTCAGCATCGCAAAGTGACATGAAGAATGTGCTTTCTTAAGCTTTAAATAATAAAGAGCCACTCCGCGTTTAATACTTGAAGCAGTCCCCGCTTGACCCCAGTCTCTTACTTCTTCGTGGGCTTTGTTTAAATCTGCCCAAGAGTAATTTGAAGACTCAGCGATTTTAACGGCTTTTTCAGCAATATCCGCCAATTCTCTTTCTTTTGCGGCTAAATCTTTTTTGATCTCTTCCTCTGTCACCGGCGGTCGGTTTTCTTTTTTTGCCGTCGCAAAGCAACTTTTGATCATTCCATCAGATCCAAAAGAGCAATTTGGTAGTACAGCCTTTGTTGAATCCCAAGCTTGGTGGGACTGAACTGTTTGAGCAGACCAAACTTCACTTACTACATCGTCTAAGTGTTCACACTCAGTATAAGCGAAGCTCATAATGGCTTTCGTAGATAGGTAATTAAGGCGTTCCCACCATCTGTCTCGGCGTTTCCATCCTTGATATGTCAATTGATTAACATAACGACTTATCTGATGAGCCTTATCTTCACGCTTTGGTTTTGCAATACATTGATCGACTAAAGTAATTTTCTCTTTAATCTCTGAACACTTTTTAGGAATAAGATATTCAGAGGGAAAATCGACTGAAATGTTTTTTTTCTTGCTTTGAATAAAAAGTGTTATGCATTCGTCTCTGGTTGTTTGCTTCCAATCAAAAGAGGCTCGCTCAGTCAGCTCTGCTGGGATGTTAATTTTCAGTGGCCACAGCGCCATAATTTTATCTTCGTTTCCACCGTCCGCACTTTCATTTTGTTGTTTTGCTACTAAGAAAATATCCTTCGTCATTTTTGCAGAATCGTATTCTCCAATCTCTACGCAAAAATCCCACTTAATTAAGCCACTGGCCAAAGCCACTTTTAAATGGTTGTCAGTAATCAGCTTATCCAATGTCGCTTTTGGAAATTCTAGGTTGAGTGGTTTACGATTTACATTTGAATTTGATTGCGAAAAACAAATACCAATATTTGGGTAATCCCGAGACATAAATAGTTGAGAAGCTTTTTTAGAATCTTCTAACTGATTTAAATTTGAAAATTCAAAAGCCACTTTATCTTTTAATTCAAGACGATTTTCGCCTCGAAGGCCGTTAAAAACTGACTCTGAACCAATTTTTAAATCAGCTCCTTGTTTTATCTCGATCAAAATTTGATCTTGATACATTTTTAGTTTCTCTTTATTGATGTTTGATATTGAAAGCACGTTCTCTTTCATTTGCGTATGATAAACTTGAAATAAATTTTGGATCACTTTTTCTTCGTTTTGATAAAGCCCAAAACATTTTTCTAGGTTATTTTGAAGGCTGTAAAGGATCTCTAAACTCATTTCAATAGTTGAAATAGAGCTGCGTATCTCAGAAGGGTTTCTTTGAAGAACGTAATTAAGATTATTTTCTGCATTAAACATGGGATCAATTTGAAATGATAAGCCCTTACTAAATTCGTCACTTAATATATTTGCAAACACAGCATTATCTAATACTTCACCTTTACATTCTGCCGATGAGCCTTGATTTAAATTAATTAAACTTGAAAGCAACGCATTCTTTCCATAAGACGTGCTTTTTAACACCGCTAGGCTTTGAAATAAAAGGTCAGTGTTCCTTGATAATGAATCGAAATCATTAAGCTCGAAGCTAACATAATCTGGATTTTTAATAATCATACCCTTAAGTAAAGAAGCGTAACTAGATAGCATGTCTTGAAAATTAGATTTGATTGCATTTGGATCAGTGTTTGAGGAATAATTTATAACTTCCTTTGATAAGTCTGTTAATGCTGATCTGTAAAAATATTGTTTATTGTCAGATTTTACTAATCCAAATTGAATAAGGTAATCAAGGATGACTTTCGTATTTTTGTCTTGATTTTCGAATAAGCTTAATTGGTTTTGGCTAATAAAGACATTTTGTAGAAGTAGCGCGTTTTTTACATCTTTGCTGAGTTCATCAATCTTAATTCTCAGCCCTTCAAACTTTTCTTCCATGTCTTTATGTAGTTCTGCGATGGATTTACTAATAGCCGCCAGCTGCTTTAAGATAAGCTCATCAGCACTTGGGCCGCTACTACCAAAAATTTTGATCACGGCAGTGATAGCCCCCACACCCGTCAAAAAACTCGACATCCCTACTGCAATGTTACTTGCATCTTCGATACTCTTTATCGCATCGATAGCTTTCTGGGCTTCTTCAAAAGCCTTTATAAGTTTCCCAGCGTCTGATACGATCTTTTGAAGATTTTTATCTTTCGTTAATGAAGCAATTTGACCAAGGACTTCGACACTCTTATTAATGTTATTCATGATTAATGCATCATGCATGTCATCTTCTTTTTCTTCGGCTACTTTACGAACTTTAAATTGCGCGGCACATGTTTGCTCACGTAAGTTTCTAGGTGAATACACTACAATTCCAGATTCGTTTGTTTCACTAGGAACACTGCATGTTATTTCCTGAGAAATCTCTTCGACTAATTTTTCGTAAGGAAGCTTATTTATACGATGAAGCTCTTGAGCTTCAAGTTCTGACTGGGTTAAAAAATCAACGCCCTCGATCAAGTAAAATTGCCCTGCCGTTAGGTTAGCTTGTCCCTCTATCAAAATATCTGCTTTTTTTGAAAGGTCCTGATGAACTTCTTTGACAGCATTGACTGTCATCAATCCAGAATCCTCGATTTGTTTTGCTAAGAAAGCGTTTGATTCGTCGATTTTAAGCGAAAGTATTTCGCCATTTTTTTCTACTAAATTTTGAATGGCCCTAAATTGCACAACATCACTGTCTAAGCCCAGCTTAGCTTCGTCAATATTGCTAGTAACTCCGATCGTAGATGCAAATGTCGTATCCACAAGGTTTGACGACTCTTGAGATAAATTTTGAAATTCATCGGAAAAAACAAATTCACTGTAAAGTTGAAACGCTATCGCTCTCTGTTCTTCTGTGTCTCTAGCTGATTGTGCGGATATGATTTCTTGTTTTGGAAACCCGTTTATGATGTCTTTACTGACATCATAAAAGCCAGGAAGAGCCCTGACTGCAACACCTGCGGGAGTCAACTTTGCGACAGGAATATTACTGATACCTTCGGCAGCTAGATCCACAGCTTCGTCTAAAACTTTTACCAAAATATTATTAGCGTAATCTTCCATTTCTTCGTATTTAATAGAAGCTCCATGAAGTGCCAAATTATGCGAATGCGTGATCATGGCTTCGTAAAATTTTTGCTTCAAAGGTTCGGACGAAGATAACTCTTTCACCTCTTCCATTAGGCGAACGGAGTATGCCGTTACAGCCAGCATTCGACCCATTTCAGGGCTGTAAGACTCAGAAAATTTTTTCGAAAGATAAATAGTTTTTTCAAATTTACTGATGCACTCTTCGTAGCTATCTGAAGCCTCACACTTACCAATCTGTTCAGATTTTGCAAAAGCGTTAATCGAAAAAAAGACAAGTAGAAAAGCGAGCAAATTGAGTTTCATAGGCACCTTATATAGATTGGAGTTCCTTCTTTAAACCTTATATAAAGTCATACATAGATATGGGGCAAGATTTAATGTTTTATTGTAGTTATTATCTGTAAATCCTGTTTACACATAATAGCCCAAAAAATCAGTGCTCCGATCAGTTTCATTACCTCTAGGATCAAGAGAGCTCGACGGTTAAAGCCCTTAATGACGTTTCACAAGGTACAGTTGTAATATCCCCAGCCGCACCCCAGATTGCCGTTATACTACCTAATGAATGGTCTCAGAAATAAGATTGAGTTTTAATTACATTGCTACTTGATTCAAAAACTTTCCAACCAAGAACTCACTTTGTGTCCACCATAGACCATTTGCCTAATTTCTTTCGAAGCCAATGAATCCGAAAAACCAAGTTCTCTTTGGCTGGATTCATTAAGTTTATCTAAATGTTCTTTTGATAAATTCACGTTTAAGGCCCCTAAATTATCTTTAAGCTGACTGACTTTACTTGCTCCGATCAGTGTCGATGAAACACCTTTACGAGTCATTACCCAAGCCAAAGCAGCTTGAGAAACAGAACATCCGATTTCTGCAGATACTTTTTTTAACGTCTCTAGAATTAACCAATTCTTTTCTGAAAACTTACTAGAACCAAATGGATTGGGCCCACTTAAACGACCAGTGCCTGATGTGTTTTCTCGTCTATATTTTCCCGTAAGAAATCCCCCAGCCAGTGGGCTCCAAGGCATTATCCCCATTCCTGATTCAATTGCGACCGGAACATGCTCGCGCTCAATGTCCCTAGCCACCAGCGAGTATTCAAATTGCATAGCTATTGGTTGTGGTCTTCGACGCTCGCTTGCGATAGTAGATGCTTTCATGGCCAGCCACGCCGGCAT
>JANODG010000052.1:0-4523 GCA_031412575.1 Bdellovibrionales bacterium | reverse complement strand
AATACGCCGTTTTCATTCGAAATAATGAGTACACCTGTCAAAGGTTTATACGGTCGATTTTTACGTCAAAAATGATTTTAAATGTTTCCAGTAAAATTTTTTCGTAAATTTTTGAGCTAAATTTTATGTTCGGGATGACTTAACTTTCTAATCCGACTAAGGGTTTATTAACCGGGGGTTTTTATGCAAAAAATGTTTATTAGCGCTTTGATCGTAATCTGTTTGTCATGTTCATTTTTGTCGGCCAGCGACCACATTGATGGAGCAGCAACGATTGAAGATGGTCAGTCTGATTTAACGGACCTATATGCATTTAAAACTCAAAATAAAAATGAGAGCCTCACCATCATTTTAAACACCTACCCCGGAGTCAGCCCCGAGGGTCACTTTTCGAGTAAAGTCAGTTACAACATTTTTATCCGTACAGCTCAGATAAACACACCACCAATGAAGCCTGGATTTAAAACGTTTGTCATGGATGAATTGATCTTAAATTGTAAATTTAAAGATCCCGGTCATCACACAAACTGGGGTCATCAAGACCAAGCCGAATTCACGTGCGAATTAAATCAAGAGGGTTTAAAAATAACTTCATTAACGGGCCAAGTTGGAGAGATATTAGAAAATGAAACTATGCGGATCTTCGCGGGCCCAAGAACAGATTCGTTTTTCATTTCAGCGCAAACTTTCATAGGCGTAACCAACCGAAAAAAGTTTTCGACGGAACCTAAAAATTCTGGCAGCAATGCCATGGAAACTATAAATGTCATGAGCATTGCATTGGAACTCGATCTTAAAAAATTAGGTTTTCAAGATAAAATGTTAGCCATAGGTGCCCAAAGCTACACCGAAAGTGCTGGGGTATTTGAGGCCCTAGATCGCGTCGGTCGACCTGAAATTACGAACCTTAGCCTTCATGATTTTTCTGGGAAAAATCCAATTAAAAGAGAATACAATAAATTAAATCCTTTCGATAACGCATCAATTATGCCTACTAAGTTTAAACAAAGATTAGTTGATAATATTTCAGCTTACGACAAGTTAGATGAAAATATAACTTGGGAAAATGATCAGCTAGAAATTTTAGCTGATGTTTTAATCGATGATTTTTTAGTGATCAATTTGGATCCAAATTGTTTAGATGTAGGAAGTCAGTATCTAAATATTGAAAAAGAAATACTTCTAGGATTAGAAACCAAAAGCTGTGGTGGTCGTAAACTAACTGATGACATCATGATGATCATGTACGCCCTTTATATGGATGGTTATGAAGCGGATCAGCTTCAGTTTGAGACCGGGGTTTCTGTTGCCTATCAAGGTGATTCTTCTAAGAGATTAAATAGTGCATTTCCTTATTTGGATCAGTCCGATAGAACAACATGGAAGCAATGGATTTTGTTTAATGCCTCTAAAATGTTACAAGAGTGAAAGTAGAAACTAAAGTAAGTAATTCAAGTTATCAAAAGCATAGGAAGTGCCAAAATTAGGCCGTTCTTAGGATCAAATAAAGAATTTGATGAAAGAGAGGTATATAGAGCTTGGTACTAAAGTTGCACTTTTGAGTTTATGAAAATAATTATAATTTCTTCGATTCTAATGGTTTTTAATTTCGCCGGCGCTTCGGTCAATATTTGTTCAAAACATTTACACGCAAACCAACCGGTGATTGTCACAAAAACTGGAGACATAATATATAGCTCTCCTAGCTATCAGTTAGAGGTGGGCGCATGGGGTTATAAGGTAAATGGTCACACCCGAAAGTGGCCTGACATAAATCTTATCGAAGGCACCTTTTTTAATGACATCGTTACATCCACAGAAGTTCAATCACGATACTCGGAAATTGTTTTTACGAAAAGTAAATATTCCTTTAAACTTTTTGGAGATCACCTTCTTGACGGATATCAATTTCTTTTTAGAAAAGATTCGATCTTTCTAGGATTACCAAAAGGATCAGTATTTGTTGAACATGAAATTTTATTAAATTTAAAAGACGGCGAACTTATATCCGACATGGTTTTGGGAAATTTAATTAATACTCTTGATGCGTATATTCAAATGTAGTTTTTTTAATTAATTTTTAAGTTTGTATCCTGTCTTAAAAATCAAAGCCACAATACCAATACAAACCGTTAAAAATATAAAAATGGCTGCGATGCTGATGTTTACACTCACGTCCGATTTACTGTAAAAGCTCCAACGAAAACCACTGATTAAATACACCACAGGATTAAGCATTGAAACTTTTTGCCAAAAGGGTGGAAGCATATCGATCGAATAAAAGCTCCCACCTAAAAAAGCAAGCGGGGTGATGATCAACATAGGTATGAGCTGAAGCTTTTCAAATCCATCAGCCCAAATTCCAATGATGAAACCAAAAAGGCTAAATGTAAAAGATGTTAAAAATAAAAAACAGATCATCCAAAAAGGATGATCAATCTGAAGTTCAACAAAGAAGCTTGATGTTATTAAAATCGTAAATCCAACCATAAGTGCTTTTGTAGTTGCAGCTCCTACATACCCTAAAAGGATTTCTACAAAGGATATTGGTGCTGAAAGAATTTCATAAATAGTTCTTGTGAATTTTGGAAAAAATATACCAAACGAGGCGTTGGAAATGCTCTGAGTAAGAACGGTCAGCATAATCAACCCTGGGACAATAAACGCCCCGTAGCTGACTCCATCAACGGCTTGCATTCTTGAACCGATAGCAGACCCAAAGACGATAAAATATAAACACGTTGAGATCACGGGCGACGCAATACTTTGACCAAGGGTTCTAAAGGTTCGGGCCATTTCGAATTTATAAATGGATAAAGCGGCTCTGTAATTTATCATTGGTGCACCAACTGAACGAAAATTTCTTCTAAGGAACTTTGTTTGGTCGCAAGATCTTTTGTTTTGATATTTAATTCTTTTAAACTGTCAAAAAGATCAGATACGCCATTATTTAATTTTTGAGTGTCATAAACATATTTTAAAATAAATCCGTTCTCGCTAATCTGCAGATTAAAGGGTTTAAGTGTTTCAGGAATATTTAACATGGGTTCAAAAATTTCTATTTGTAGTTCTTTTTTGCCAAGTTTTTTCATTAATTTATTTTTATCTTCCACTAAAATAATTTCGCCTTTGTTAATGACGCCGACACGATCAGACATTTCTTCGGCCTCTTCAATGTAATGGGTAGTTAAGATAATAGTGACCCCAGACTGACGAAGTTTATGGACAAGACTCCACATGCTCTTTCGAAGCTCGACATCTACACCTGCAGTAGGTTCATCTAAAAATAAAACTTTTGGTTCATGTGATAAAGCTTTTGCGATCATCACTCTTCGCTTCATGCCGCCTGAAAGCGTGATCAGTTTACTGTCTTTTTTGTCCCACAAAGAAAGACTTTTTAAAACCTCTTCAATCCGCTTAGGGTTTTTGGGTAATCCAAAAAGACCTCTTGTGAAACATACTGTGTTCCAGACGGTTTCAAAGGCGTCACTGGTAAGCTCTTGGGGAACTAAGCCAATGAGTTGCCTGGCTTGTCTGTATTCGGTGATCGAATCATAACCACCGATTTCAATTGTGCCCGTACTTAAATTGATAAGACCGCAGGTGGCACTGATCAGAGTTGTTTTACCAGCCCCGTTTGGACCCAGAAGGGCAAAAATTTCGCCTTCCTGAATATCGAGATTGATGTTTTTTAAAGCTTGAAAATTGTTAGGGTAAGTTTTGTTTAAATTTTGAATTCTGATGATTGGCATTTTTAAAACTTACATTGGTTTTAAACTATGAATCAATCACTAAAAGCGTAGGCGTCGGCCAAAACCTCGGGACCCCACAAAGTACCGTCCCCTGTGGCAAAATAGTCAGCATAAAAAGCTTGAAGATCCGCGATACCTTCATTTTGGAAATACATGACGCAATTAGTATTTGTTGTGTGTGCTCCATTAACTTCATCTTGATGATCCATGACCATGGGTATGCCATTATTTACTAGGCCAAAAGCATGGCCGAGTTCATGAACGATTGTCGACTGTTCAATAAAACGCCTCACCGATTCAGCCATCGCCGCCGCAGTAATAACATCTTTAAACACAATAATTACCGGGGTTGTATTAACACTAAAAGCAATTGTTGAAGTGCCTGTCGACGAGTTACCTTTTACAAAATAAATATAAAAAACAGCACGTGTTTGAGTCGGATTTAAAATGTGATGCCGATCATAAAGTGCAACAGCGTCGTTGGCCGTCCAAGAAACTTTATTCTGATCCGGAAGTAGATTCATTTCGGCAACAGTTGTTGGCACTGTAATCATGGGTGGGGCGCTTCGATTCATAAATAATTGAACTATATTATCCTGAGTTATATCCCATAAAGGGACGGACCCCATCATGGTCGTGATAGTCCCCTCGTAAGGTTCAACGCCTTCTTCATAATGAATTTCTAAGATAATTTCTGTTGAGCGTTTAAAATAATTGGAAGGTGTCGAGCTGGGAAAAAGCGAACTGAAATTTTCGCTTTTTGTTTCACTG